>QHOP01000301.1 GCA_003219345.1 Verrucomicrobiota bacterium | reverse complement strand
AATGCCGCGCTGAACGAGGTAATCGAGATAGTCGCCGAGCGTCGTCCATTTGACATCGAATTTGATGTCGCCCTGACTTTCGTGCATCTCCTTTTTCATCGTGTCGTTGAGCGGACCCATCGATTCGCCCTCGCCCATAACCTCAAGCGTGACGCCCTGGCGAATGCCGCTCTGCGAACGGCCGTCCTGGATGAGCGATTCGTTGGCCCAACTGAGCATGTTGATGAAGCCGGGCGCGACGGCGAGCCCGCTGGCGTCAATTTCAGTTTTGCCGCGCGCGTCGGTCGGTTTGCCGACCGCCACGATGCTGTCGCCGTTGATGGCCACATCACCGACAACTGGCGCCCTGCCGCTGCCGTCGTAAATCGTCCCGTCGCGGATAAGCAGGTCGTAGTTCGCCGCCATTATGTTTTGTGTGAAAAAGAACGCCGTCGCGAGCGCGCTCGTCAGTCCGAGGATAGGCGCAGTTTTGGGCATGGCTTTATTTCCTCGAACTGAGCAGCGCGGGCAATCCAAATTCGGCAATGATGCCGCCGGATTAGTTGGTCCAACCAGGAGCCAAAGCGCAGGAACCATTCTAATTTCAAAAATTCCTCCACACCAGGCAGCCTCTTCGCCAGCTTCAAAGCTCATCGGCGACGTCATGACCTCCTGAACTGGCGTTCAAGCCGCGCACCAGTTCTGGGAAGCGGCAGTTTTCGCAGAGCGCGTTGGAGTGTGCGCAGAAATCGCGGACGATTTGCAACAGCCCTTGTTGCATGGCGGCAGTGCGCAGCGCGCCGGCCTTCGTGCCGCCCAGCAAACGTTGCCGCGCCAGGCGTAAGACGGCGTTGTCTTCGGATCTCGGCCAGGCGAAGTAACGATGTTCGGCAGCTCGTTGCAACGCGTCGCTCTTCCCCACGACGGCGCGCATCCAAAACCACGGCAGGACCACGTTCACGGCCAGGTCCGTCACTCGTTGCGCGCCGAGCAGCGGTTGCGATTTCGTCATTCGGGCCGAACGCAACGTCCAGTGCCAGGACCAGAAGTCGTCGCGTCCGGCTTGCAGGATTTTCAGCAACGACCCTTCAAGTTTTTGGTCCGGGATTGGTGCGCTGAACCATCGCTCCAACTTGTCCGGCAAATTTCCCGCATCGAGCCAATGCGCGGCGAGGGCGAGCCGGCGTTGCGGATGGTTGGCCGGACGGAGTCCGTTGAACCGCCAGAGGGCGCGCGGCAGAATGAAATCGGCGAATTGCTCCCGTTCGCGCCACCAATGGTCCCAGACGCGGCGCAGGTAATTGTCCGCGCTGGCCCGGGCGCGGGTCAGTTCGTTTGGCAGAAGGCCGCTCACGCCGAGCAGGCGCGCCTGAAGCCCGAACGTCGCGCCGCGCTTGTTCAATTCACGTGCAAGCAGGAGCGGCAGCAGCTCGGCGACGCGCCGCATCGGCCAGACGTTTTGCTTGTAACCGAGCGCGGCGAACAGACCCTCCCAGAGCGATTGTTCCCAGCCGACCTGCCGGGCGCGGGCGGCGAATTCGGACGCCTTGCGCTGCAGGCGAAGGTGCGCCGCCTGCTGCAGCACTTCGCGCAAAATGTTTTCAGGCAGATCGCGCAACGGCGCGCTGCATTGGCCGGCGAGCAGGCCGGGCGCGTCCGCATCGTGGCTTAACCACAAACGGAGTTCGTTCAACGGCGAGTCCAGGTGCGACTTCAACGCGAGTGTGGGCAAAGCGCAAGCGGCGCTTGAATCGGCCTCCCAGACCACGTGCAGGACCACGATTTGGTAAGCCGGATTGCGGTCGTGGCCGTGGCCGCGCCAGCCGGCGGGGCGCAAATCGATTTCGACATCGCCGCTGCGCGGCGGTTCGCAGGCGAATTGCACAACGGCACCGCGGAAATCAGGTCCGGCTTCATGATTCCAGAAACCGGGATGAAGAACGCGCACTTTCCGGCCGTCCAAGGTCTTCAGTTGGTCGCGCTGCAGCCGCTGATGCTGCCAGATACGTTGCAACAATCGTTCGGACGGCGCGGCTTCTTCCGCCTCCCGCAGCGCGGGCGCGGCCTGAGCGGGCGCTCGCCACTGACCATAAAGATTGGGCATCAGGCTAGACACCTTGCCATTGCTTTTCGGTTGAGGCTTTTGCAAAGTCAAGCGTACACAACGCGGCAAAGCGCGGCACGAGTGTTGTCCGGGAGTCATGCGCCGGAAATTGAACGAACCCAAAAGCCGTCTGTCGAGTTGACTATCAGTGCAGTGAGAAACGCAAATTCATTCTGGCGTCGCGGGGCGTGGCCGCTGGCGCTCGCAGCCTGGCTGAGCGGCGCGCGGCCGGCGACGCCTCTCCGCGGCGCGGAAACGGACGTGCGGCGCGACGCCACGGTGGCCGCGGTCGAGAAACTCATGCCCAGTGTTGTGAACATCGCGACGATTGAAATCGTGGAATATACTGACCCCTTCTCGCGCATGTTCCGTGAATTTTGGGACCCGTATTACCGTCACCGCGAAGCCGATGCGCGCTACAGTCTGGGCTCCGGCGTCATCATTGACGAAGACGGTTACGTGCTGACGAACCTACACGTCGTGCGGCGCGCCAGCAGGGTCTGGGTGAAGCTGACTGATGGCCGCGAATTCGAAGCAAAGGCGATCGTTGGCAACACGCGGAGGGACGTAGCGCTGCTGAAACTCATCACCAAAGGGAACGAAAAATTCAGGGCCGTGAAGTTCGCGCCGGACGACGATTTGCTGCTGGGTGAAACGGTCCTGGCGCTGGGAAATCCGTTCGGGCTGGGCGGCTCGGTCAGCCGCGGCATTCTGAGTTCAAAGAACCGTCGGCCGCCGCTGGAGAATGAGCCGTTGGACGTGGCTGACTGGCTGCAAACCGACGCCGCCATCAACCCCGGCAGCAGCGGCGGTCCGCTCACTAATCTGAAAGGGGAACTGATTGGATTGAACGTGGCGATTTACCGCGAAGGCCACGGCATCGGTTTCGCCATTCCCATCAAACAAGTGACCGATGCGCTCTCGGAAATTCTTATCCCGGAAGTGACGAAGTCGCTTTGGTTCGGGGCTCGCATCAAATCCGGCCCCTATCCGCTGAGGGTCACCGACGTCGAGCCGGAGAGTCCGGCGGCGAAGGCGGGCCTGCAAAAAGGAGACGTGGTGGCGCAGGTAAACGGCATGGTGCCCAAAGATTTCATTCACTGGACCGAGTTGATCAACGACAATCCGAATCACGAGGTGAGCCTGTCCGTTCGCCGCGATGGCGGGCTGCGAAACGTCACGGCGCGAATGGTGCCGCTGGCGCAGTTGGTCCGGCAGAAGCTCGGAGCATCGGTTCAGGAGTTGGACAGGGATGAACAGGCGGAAAGCTTCGGCTTCCGGCGCAGAGAAGGGCTGCTCGTCGCCGACGTTGAGCCGGGCGGGCCCGCTCACCACGCGGAGTTACAGCGCGGTTGCTTGATCACGGGGATCGACGGACAGAACACGCCGGACCTGCTTTCCGCCGCAAGCGCGCTGGTCGGAAAACGGAAGGGCGAACGCGTCGAACTGAATATCGTGGTGCGCCGGCAGCGCGGCGCGTTCGTTCAAACGCGGCAGGGTTCCATAGCGGTTCGCGTTCGTTGATTGACTTTTTCATGGTTGAATGCCTCACGTTTTGACTAAACTTGGCTCCGGACCCATGAGCAACAGCTGGATCATTGAGGTCGAGAATTTGACCAAGCGTTACGCCGGCAACACGGCGGTGGAGGGAATAACGTTTTCAGTCCAACGCGGCGAGATTGTCGGTTTTCTTGGGCCGAACGGCGCGGGCAAGAGCACGACGATGCGCATTCTCGCCTGCTTCCTGCCGGCGACCAGCGGCACGGCGCGCGTCGCAGGCTACGATGTTTTTACCCAAGCCGACGCAGTGCGGCGGCGCATCGGCTACATGCCGGAGAATAATCCGCTGCACCTTGACATGCGCGTGCGCGAATACCTCAAGTTTCGCGCGCGATTGAAAGGACTCGGCATCGGCCGCAGCCGCGCTCGGGTTGAGGTCGTGATGGAGCAATGCGGGCTGACGGATGTGAGCCGCCGGATTATCGGCCACTTGTCCAAAGGTTACCGCCAGCGCGTTGGCCTGGCCGACGCGCTGGTGCACGAACCGGAGTTGATCATTCTGGACGAACCGACGATCGGGTTGGACCCGCACCAAATCCGTTCCGTGCGACAGCTCATCAAAGACCTGGCGCGCGACCACACCGTGCTGATCTCGACGCACATCCTTTCGGAAGTGGAAATGACTTGCAATCGCGTGCTCATCATGCACCGGGGAAAAATCCTCGCCGCCGACACCACACAGAACTTGCAGAACATCATGAGCGACGGCGGCCAGGTGATCGCGGAGATTGCCGCGCCCGTCGCCGAGTTGCGCGCCTGCTGGGAGCAGATGGGCGAGATCGAGTATTTCGACATTGCGCCCTCCGACGGCGAGTATCACCGCTGCGCGCTCACGCCCCGTTCCGGCCTGGATTTGCGGCCGCTGGTGTTTGAACAGGCGCGGATGCGCGGCTGGGCGCTGCGCGAACTGAGCCGCGCGCATCATTCGCTCGAAGACATCTTCGTGCACATCACGCGGCCTGACCGCGAGGAGGAGACGCGCTGATGCGGGCTTATCTCACATTGGTCCGGCGCGAGTTGGGAACATTTTTTGTTTCGATGACGGGCTACGCCATCATCGCGTCGGTGCTGTTGCTGCTGGGGCTCAGCTTCACCGACATGCTGGCCAAATTGAACGACGATCCGCATGGCGCGCAGGCGCCGATGACGGAGTGGTTCTACAGCACGTTGTACTTCTGGCTGATTCTGCTGCTCACCGCGCCGGTGATCACGATGCGATCCTTCGCCTTTGAAAAATGGTCGGGCACTTACGAAACGCTGATGACGACGCCGGTAAGCGACTGGCAGGTCGTGCTGGCCAAGTTTACGGGCACGCTGCTGTTTTACATTCTGGCGTGGCTGCCGTTGTTCGGCTGCATCGCTGTGGTGCGCTATTTCACGCTCGAGCCGACCATTGTGGATCCGTGGACGACGGCGAGCACGTTTTTCGGCATCGTGTTGTTCGGCTGCCTTTACATATCGATGGGCTGCTTCGCCTCGGCGCTGACGCGGAGCCAAATCATCGCGGCGATGAACAGTTTCGTGATCGGTTTGGGATTGTTCCTGCTGAGCCTGCGACAACTCGTGCCGGTGCCATCGGCGGACTGGGCGGCTAAAGTGTTTTCGTACATTTCGTTGAGCGAGCACATGGAGGATTTCGCCCGGGGTTTTGTGGACACGCGGCACGTCGTTTTTTACGTGAGCCTGACCGTTTTCTTTTTGTTTCTGACGTTGAAGGTGGTGGAAAGCCGCCGTTGGAAGTGACATGGCAAACAATTCCCCCCATCAGGCCAGTTTTTCGGCCACCAGAAAATGGGCCACCGCCCTGAATGTGCTGGCTTCAAGCGCGGCGCTGCTGGCGCTGGTGGTGATGGTGAATTACCTGGCGAGCCGGCATTTCAAACGGTACCAGTGGATGGTCGACGAGCGGTTCCGGCTCTCACCGTTGACACTCAAGTGGCTTGATTCGCTCACCAACCAGGTAAAGGTGATTGTCTTTTTCGATTCCGACAATTCGTTGTTCAGTTCCGTCAAAGGATTGATCAAGGAGTATCAACTGGCCTGCCCAAAGCTCGACGTGGAATTTGTGGATTACCTGAACGCGCCCGACCGCGCCGCATGGATCAAGGCTCAGTATAAGATTCTTTCCACCACGGACGAAAATTTCGTCCTCTTTGACTGCAACGGCAAGGTTCAGGTCGTGTATGAAAGGGAGCTGTCCGATTACGACCTGTCCGGCGTCTTTGCGGGCCGGGAAGCCAAACGCACCACTTTCAACGGCGAGCAATTCTTCACTTCGAAGATCGTCGGTGTCACGGACCCGAAGTCCTTCACAGCGTATTTCTTGCAGGGCCACAGCGAACCGAAGCCGGACAGCGAGGACGACACGAGGGGGTATTTCAAGTTTGCCCGCGTGTTGCAAGACAAGCACATTTCGGTCGAGCCGCTTTGGCTGCTGACCAACGACGTGCCGGCTGACTGCCAGTTGCTGGTCATCGCCGGGCCGGGCCAGCCGTTGTCTGCGCTGGAACTGGAAAAGATTGACGGTTATCTGAACCAAGGCGGCCGGGCGTTCATCCTGCTGATGAATCCGGCCTTCACCGGCGTGGGGAGCGGACTGGAGCGAACTCTGGCCAATTGGGGTGTTGAAGTTGGCGGCCGGCTGGTGACCGACGATTCGCAGGCAAAAGCCGGTCACCTTCAAGTTCTCTATATCAGCAACTTTGGCCGGCATCCCATCGTTCGACCGCTGACCGACTCGCGGCTCGCCCTGGTCGTGCCCCAGGCTGTGCGGCAGTCTTCGAGCCCGTCGCGCACGGCGGACACAGCCAAGGTCGTGGAACTGGCCTTCACCAGTGAACACGGAAGGGAAGCCGGTGGCGTGACCAACGGCACTATCCCGCTCATGGTGGCCGTGGAAAAAGGCGCGATCCCCGGCGTCGCTGCGGACCGGGGCTCCACCCGCATGGTGGTGGTGGGCGATTCCTACTTTTTGGCGAATGCATTCATTGATTTCGACGGCAACCGCGACTTCGCCAACCTGGCTGTGAACTGGCTGCTGGACCGCTTGCAACTGCTGGAAATCGGGCCGCGGCCGATTCGCGAGTACAAAATCTCCATGACCCAAACGCAGATGACCGCGGCACGCTGGGTTTTGCTGGGCGGATTGCCAGGCAGCGTGCTGTTGTTGGGATCGCTCGTGTGGGTACGGCGACGCCGCTAATGGACGCCTCAGACTGCCGCTATGAATTCCAAAGGCACCTTTTATCTGACCGTCCTGGCACTGGGCGTCTTTGCCTACATTTTTTTCATCGAACGCCACACACTCGATACGGAACAACGGGCGCAGTTGAAGCTGTTTCCCGATTTCGATGCCGGCAAGGTTGCGAGTGTGGAAATCCTCCGTTCCAACAGCGTCATTCGCGTCGAGCGCACGAACGACCAGTGGCGGCTGACGCGGCCGTTCATCTATCCGGCGCAATCCACCGCCATTGAAAACTGGCTGGGCCTGTTCCATTCACTCAACCGGCGCCTTTACATTTCGGCTGAGGACCTGCTGGCGCACCCGGGCGGGCTGGCGGCGTTCGGGTTGGAGTATGCGCAGGCGACCGTGATTATTCAGGAAGGAAAGAAAAAGCCTCAGCTTCGGATCGGGGCCAAAACGCAGGTCGGCGAAATGCTTTATTTGCAACAGGTGGGTTCGGACGGCGTTTTCGTGACGGAATCGGCGGTGCTCGATCGTATGCCGCCATCGGCGACGGACTGGTGCGACCCGATGTTCCTGCACTTGTCGGGACTGAAATTCGATCGACTCCAGGTGCGCGCGCGCGCCCTCGCGGGCACGCGAGAATTCAAAGTGGAGCGCAACCCCGCGGACCACCTGTGGCGCCTCACTGAGCCGCGCGCGGCGCGCGTGGACAACAGCCTGCTCCAACAGCTCCTTCTGCAGTTGCAGAACGCGCGTGTGGGTCAGTTCGTCAGTGACACGCCGGGCGGCGACCTTGAGCCGTACGGTTTACAGACGCCGGAAGCTGTGCTGGCCCTGAGCCAGGGAACCAACAGCGTGTTGACGGTCCAGTTCGGCAAGAGTCCCACGAACAACCCGGCCCTGGTCTATGCCCGTCGCTCGAATTATCCCATGATCGTCGTGACTGTCCCAAAGCAACTGCTCGACCTGGTGCGGGCTCCCTACACGGACTTTCTTGACAAGCGCCTGGTCGAATTCACACCGGATGCGGCTGACCGAATCGAGGTGCGCGCCGCCGAAGCGTTTGTTTTGCAGAAACAAGCCGACGGCAGTTGGCGCATCATCGAACCCTTCAATGCTCCCGCCGACCCGGCCCTGGTGAAAGGGTTCCTTGGCCGCTTGAATTCGCTGCAGATAGTCGATTTGGTTAAGGAGGTCGTGACTCCGGAGGATTTGCCGACCTACGGTCTGTCGCCGGCCAAACGGCAGTACGTATTGAAAGGGGCCGTTTTGGCTGGCGGCACGAACCAGTTGATCGTCCAGATTGATTTCGGCACAAACCAGGCAGACAAAATTTATGTGCGCCGCAGCGACGAAAATTCCGTCTATACGACGCGGCTGGAAGAAAAGGGAGAGTCGGTGCTGCCGCAATCCGCGTTTGAGTTGCGCGACCGGCACATCTGGAACTTCACGACCAATCAAGTGGCTGGCGTGGCCATCGAGTTCAAGGGCAAGGCCTACAGGCTGCAACGCGGCGGTGACGGCAAATGGAGATTCGAGGACGTATCGCAAGGCATGGTGAACGTGTTTGCGCTCGAGGAAGCGATGTTCCGCCTCGGCCAGTTGTGGTCGATGGCCTGGATCGCGCGCGGCAAGGTGGACCCGGCTCGCTACGGCTTTACGAACCCGCCGCACAAACTGTCGATCGACGTGAACAATGGCGACAAAACAACGACGTTGACTGTGGAATTCGGCAGCCAATCCTTATCGGGCGGGCCGTATGCGCTGGTTGATTTGGACGTCGGACGGACGGTTTTCGAATGTCCCTTCAAAATCTACGACGCATACAGCGAAGTCGTGCGCAGTTTGACGGCCACGGTCGGCGCCACCCCATGATATGCCGCCAACCACCAAGCCAGGTTTCCGGCAACGATTTCGATGCTACTTCCGCTGGTGCCGCATCAGCTTGCTTTTCCTTGTTTTGCTTCTGCTGGGCAGCCTCACTTACCTGAATCGCGTCGGCTTGCCGGAATTTCTCAAGGCACGGTTGGTATCCGAACTCCGTGCACGGGGCGTGATTCTCAAATTCACCCGCATGCGCCTGCGCTGGTATCACGGTCTGGTGGCAGAAAACGTCAGCCTGGGCCGCGCCGACGACCCCGCCGGGCCGCACCTTTCTATGGGCGAAGCGGACCTTAAGCTCGACCGGGCAGCGCTGCATAAACTGCGTTTCCAGATTAACTCACTCCTTTTGCATGATGGCCGATTGGTTGTGCCCTTGGCCTCCACGAACGAACCGCCGGAACAGTTCATCGTGAACGACATCATCACTGAACTTCATCTGCTCCCCGACGACCAGTGGCAGCTCGATTTTCAGGCGCTTTGCCTCGGCGCCAGAGTCAATCTCTCCGGCACGCTGGCGAACGCGTCGGCAATTCGCGACTGGCAGTTCAAACGGGCCGCGAACCAGCCGCCCGGGCTTTGGCAAAGGCAGTTGCGGCAGGTCGTGAAAATCTCCCGCCAAATGCAATTCAGCCGGCCGCCAGACATCCTTTTGAATGTGCGCGGCGACGCGCGCGATCCGGCCAGCATCTCCGCCGACCTCCGATTCAGCGCGCGCCATGCCGACACACCGTGGGCCAAATTGGAAAAGTTGCTGTTGATCGCAAAGCTCAACCGCCGATTGGGCAGCCATGATGTCGGCCATTCCGAACTGAAACTCCAAATAGCCGACGCCCGCACGCCGTGGGGACAGGCTCAACTCAGCCGCCTTTACGTTCATTGGGCGCAGTCCTTCACTAATCTGATGCCATCGGAAGTGAAGCTGGACTGGGAAATATCCGGCGTGAACACGCCCTGGGGCGAGATCCCGCAGGCTCGCTTCACCGGTCGCACGGTTCTGTCTTCCGATGGTTCGGGGCGGTTGAAAACAGAGCTGACCCTCGATTCGGCCGTCTTTCAATCGGAGTGGTTCCAACTGAAGACCAATCGTTTCACGGCGCAGTTGATCCACGCGCCGGACAGCGTCCTGCCGTTGCAGATGGACTGGCAATGGGCGGTGCAAAGACCGCGCTCGCGTTGGGGCGAGGCGCAGGATTTTCGGCTCAACGGCCACGCGGACCGGGTGGCGAGCAAATCACCGCCGCAAGCCGACGCTTCGTCGGCATGGTGGGCGGCGCTCGAACCGTTTCACATCGATTGGGAAAGTCAGATCGACAGCGTCACGCTGACCAACGTGTTCGTGGACAATATTTCCTTGGCGGGACAATGGCGCGCGCCGGAGCTGACAATCCAAAAATTCCACGCGGACCTCCACGGCCATCAACTCGACGCTTCAGCCCAAATCCACGCCGCCACGCGCGAGGCGCGAGCGCAAAGCAGCTTCGATTTCGACGCGCATCGAATCGAATCGCTGCTGACGCCTTACCTGCGACGCTGGCTCGGCCAATACAGTTGGCGCGATCCGCCCAAGGTCACCGCGCGGGTCCGAGTGATCTTGCCCGCCTGGACCAACACGCCTCCCGACTGGCGCGCCGAAGTGCTGCCGACGCTGCAACTGGATGGTGAACTCCAGAGCGGCGAGGCGGCCTTTCGTGGCGTGCCGGTCTCTTCCGCGCAGTCGCATTTCGGCTTTTCGAATTTCGTCTGGCAACTGCCGGACTTCGTCGCAACGCGTCCGGAGGGTCGCGTCGAATTTTCCTACACTTCCGACATTCAAAATCACGATTTCCGTTTCAAGCTTCGCAGTCGGATCGACCTGCTGGCGCTCAAAACGTTGTTCGAAGGAGAGCGGCCCGCGGTTTTCGACTACTTCCAGTTCCACGAGCCGCCGCTGGTCGAAGGCGAGATCCGGGGACAGTGGCTTGCACCGGAAAAATTCGGCGCGATCACCCGCGTGAGAGCGACAAACTTTGTGTTTCGCGAGGTGCCGATCCGCGAACTGGCCGCGTTCGTTCAATTCACCAACCGCTATGTGACGGCGACGGATGTGATGATTCGTGGCGGTGGGCCGTTGGTCTCGGCGTCCGGCGTTGGGTACGACCTCGCCACGCAGACGGTTTACCTTACCAACGCCTTCAGCACGGCGGATCCGAAACTCATCACCCGCGCCATTGGGCCGCACACGGAACAAATCTTGAGTCCCTACACGTTCAAGAAGCCGCGCACTTCCCATGTGAACGGCTGGGTGGAGGTGCGGCGTGGAAAACACTCGGACCTCCGTTTTGAGCTGACCGGCGGGCCTTTCCACTACTGGAAATTCAACGTCCCGCAGATCAGCGGCACCGTGCTGTGGGCGGACGAAACTGTCACCCTCACCAATTTGCAGGCCGATTTTTACCGTGGCAAACTCGCGGCCAACATGCATTTCGATTGCATGGTTCCGCGTGAGGCGGATTTCAACCTGCGCGCCCACGTGACCGACGCCGATCTGCGCCAGCTCATGACCGATATTTTGTCGCCCACGAACCGGCTCGAAGGCACCCTCAGCGGCGACCTGACCGTCACGAAAGCGAACACGGCCGATTGGGAAAGCTGGAACGGCTTCGGCAATGTGAAGCTGCGCGATGGTTTCTTGTGGGACATCCCTCTGTTCGGCATTTTTTCAACGGCATTGAACGCCGTGGTTCCTGGCATTGGCAACAGCCGGGTCAGCGGCTGCACGGCGACGTTCACCATTGCAAACAGTGTGATTCACACCGACGACATGAACATTCGTTCCCCGGCCATGCGCCTGGCTTACCGTGGAACCATTGACTTCAAGGGCCGTGTGGACGCACGCGTGGAAGCGCGGCTTTTGCGGGACGTATGGATTGTCGGGCGCATCGTGAACTTCATCCTGTCGCCGCTAACCAAGATATTCGAGTACAAAGTCACCGGCTCGTTAGAGGAACCCAAAAAGGAACCCCTGTACATTCCGAAGGCGTTAATGTTCCCGTTCCATCCGATCCGCACGCTCAAGGAGCTGTTCTCCGAGGGAAAGCCGAACCCGCCCCCTCCGGTCGAAAAGCCGCCGCCGCAGTGAATGATCCGGGGGGAGCGCAGCTATCGGATAAAAACCAGGATCAGGACGCCGAGCGCGATCCGATACCAGCCGAAGCCTTCGAAGGTGTGGGATTGCACGTAGCGGAGAAACCATTTCACGACGGCGAACGAGACGACTGCGGCGACGACGGCTGCCAAAAGCACCGAGCCCCAGTGCTCTGGCGGAGCGCCCGCTCCCGGGTGATGCAGCGCCTTGAAGATTTTTAGTCCGCCGGCAGACAGCATCGTCGGGATGCCGACGAGAAATGAAAACTCCGTCGCCGCCGGCCGGCTTAATCCCAAAACGAGCGAGAACAAAATCGTAGAGCCAGACCGCGAAGTGCCGGGAAAAATCGCGGCGATTAACTGACCAACTCCGACTGCGACGGCCATAGTCCACGTCACCTCGTCGCGGAGCGGCTTGTTGCGAAGCCATCGTTCCACCACCAGGAACGCAACCCCACCGACCATAAGCGCCCACGCAATCGGCCTGGGGTTTTCCTCCAGCCGGAATCCCTTTTTGTCCAGGACAAAACCGACCGCACCGGTGAGGCCGAATGCCAATATCAGTTTGAGCAGGTAGCCGCGCGTTTCGGTTTCGCGCCAGCGGAAGATGAGCTGCTGACAGCGCACGGAAAAAAGCGGCAGGACCGCCAGCACCGCGCCGCACTGGATGACGACGTTGAAAAGGTCGCCCGGACTCTTCGATAGCCACTTCACCGCAATGAGGCATCGTTCGGCAATCAGCAAGTGGCCGGTGGATGAAATGGGAACGAACTCGGTAACCCCTTCAATGATCCCCAGAATGATGACAGCGACCCAGTCAGGCATCGGCTGTTTAGACGCCAAAATCCTTGGACTGACAAGCGCAAAGCGAAAACTTTTTTCTTCCACGCCTTCCGCTCCACGTTCTACGCTCGATCCATGTTTTCACACGTCGTGATTTTCTGGACCGATCCGTCCAATTCCGAGGCGGCCAACGAACTCATCGCCGGCGCGAAGAAATATCTGGCGCCGATCCCTGGTATTGTTCATTTTCATGTCGGCAAGATGGCGCCCAGCCACCGGCCAGTGGTGGACCAGTCGTATCAAGTTGCGCTCAATGTTGTGTTCGCGAGCAAGCAAGCGCAGGATGATTATCAGGCGCATCCGCTGCATCTTGAGTTCGTGGAACAGGTTTTCCAGTCGGCCTGCAAGCGGGTTGTAGTTTACGATTTTGAGTAGAGTCCAACCGGAAAACAGGATTTGCAATTAGCGCGGCCAGGCTTGATTTTGCCCGGCTTGCAACGGAAGCGAGCGTAGCTCAGTCTGGTGATTTTAAGGGTTTCATGCCGGGCATTCGTGGGTTCAAAAACGAAAAGTCACCCAGGCTGAAAAATAATCCACGTCCTTACCCGGAGTCGTTTGCTTCAGGAAATCTCCAGCGAAGAAATGCGCGTAATCTGCCGCGAGAGTGATATGGCGAGCCAATTGCCATTCCAACATCGCTTCCACCTGATTGCCCACGTAACCGGCGTTGCTGGTCTGGCCCGATTGGATCAGATTGACTGCCGGGCCGTAGATGCCGTCACGCGCTCTCTCGCGCCAGAAGCAATCCCAGTCCAAAGTCAGGGTCACATTCTTGCGCAACGCAAGGTCCAATTGTGGGTGAACATCAATGTGGTTTGCCGGTCCAATTAGCGCCGGTTCGCCGAAGTATGCGCCCTTGGGAAATAACGGGTTGAATGTTTGGAGGTCGGAGTTAGTCGGATTGTCATCGCCGCTGGTGACGTTTGCTTTCAATCCAAGCCGCGGTTTGAGCGGAACATTTTCAAAGGTGAACCCAACATCAGACGCTGCTGTCCACGCCTGAATGTCGCCACCGCCGAAGCTGCCGAACTGATAAACAAACTCGAAGTTGTAGTCCCAACCGGCCTTGCGTCCCCAGATTCGCGTGCCAATCGAATGCCGGATTTCGTGAGCCGTGCCCTGGTCGAAGCGCGCGTTCTGCCGATCCAGCCCCAGATAGTAAAGGTCAACGTTACCTCCGGGCAGCCATGAAACAGGGGTGACGGCGTAGAGTCCCCAAAATTTTTGATTGGGGTCGGGATCATCATCGAACACGCCAGTCTTGGTTCGCACCGGCTTCACGGCGAATGCGTCCACTCGCCAGCCACTGACGTTCAAGATGGCCTTCACGCCGTCGAAGCTCAGCCGCACGTTCGGAGCTTCGCGGGCCGAAATCAGCCGCGACGAGCCGTAGGCAAGCTCCTGGCGGCCCGCGCGAAAGGTCAGTGAATCCGCCTCCGCCAACGGAACGCGCACGTCGAAGAAGGCCTGATTCAAATCAACATCGTCCCGGTCAGTGGGTCGAGGTCCGCCATTGCGACCATCCTCCAGACCACTTTTGAATTGAGCGAAGATTCGGAAATAGTCTCCGAAATGCGCGTCGGCATGAATCATGTGACGCTGGAGCAAATAGCCGTTGTCATCCTGCGGCCCACGCCCCCAAAGACTGTTGTGATAATACTCGTAGCGCTCCCGGATTTCGCCGCCCGGCGTCAGATACCAATCTCCGTTTCTGTTAAGCGGAATGAACTTGATGAAATCCAGGTAATCAGCGCGTCGCGCTGGGTCTCGCAGATACGTGTCGTTTTCATCGTAGCGAAGCTGTTTGAAGGGCGGCGCGCTGGTGGGAAGCGTCGAATCGGTGGATTGCCCGCTGCCAGTTAGACAAACTGCCAAGCCCATGACCAGCAGCCAGAATTGGTACTTTCCATTTGAGGTGTGCGTCATGGCGGATGTCTCTCACTCCTATGTCCAGCGGGAACGCTTTCTTCTCGGTGGGCAAGTTCGGCGAGCTATTGGGTCCAGCCGCCGCCCAGGGCCTTGTAAAGCTGGACGATGGTGAGGAGTTGGTTGAGCTCGGTTTGGGCCAGCGAATTCTCGGCCGGGAAAAGCTGTTGCTGGGCTTCCAGGACTTCGTAGTAACTGGCTTTGCCCGCAATGTAGCGCTGGGTGGAAACCGTGACCGCTTCCTGGTACGCGGCCACCGCGCGCGATTGCTGGACACGGACGGCTTCCAGTTTTTGGCGCGACACGAGCGCATTAGCCACATCGTGGAAGGCGCCCAGCGCAGCCTGCTGGTATTGGAGTTTGGCTTCTTGCAGGTCGGCTTTGGACTGCTGGTACTGCCCGTACCAGCGGCCGCCCTGAAAGACCGGGCCGGCAACGTTCGCAGCAACAGACCAGGCACCGGCGCCACTCGAGGTAATCGCCGACAGATCCGAGCTAACACCACCATAAAGGGCGGTCAGGCCGATTCTGGGAAGAAAATCACCCAGAGCAACCCCGACGCGGGCATTGGCGGAGCGCACAAGTTGTTCCGCCCGGCGAATATCGGGCCGACGCTCCAACAACTCGGAGGGCAGACCGGCCGGGATTTCAGGAGGCAAAGCCTGCCGGAGCAGTGTGGTAGAACGCGGGACGGGACCTGGGTTGCGGCCGAGAAGGACATTGATCTGATTTTCTTTGATGACGATACGGCGCTCCAGTTCTGGAACGATGGCGGCGGTGGTGGCGAGCGCGGCCTCGGCGCGCGAAGTTTCCAGTTTCGAGACCACACCACCTTCGAGCCGCTGGCTGAAAATCCTCAAGCTTTCCGCGAACGAATTGGTGGTGCGGGTGGCAATTTCGTACTCCTCATCCACTTCCAGGAGCTCGAAATAGGCTTGTGCCAATTCACCGACGAGCGAAAGCACGACACCCCGCCGCGCTTCCTCGCTGGCCAGAAACTGCGCGCGGGCAGACTCGTTCAAACGGCGAATGCGACCCCAAAGATCTATTTCCCAAGAGGCGTTGAACAGGGCCAGGAACGAGCTGCCGGCGGCGCCCTTGGCCGTCGGGCTGGGATTTCCAAGGACCGAATTCCTGCCCCGCGCAGCTTCTCCTTCGTAGCCGATCTGCGGCAGAAACTGCGCGCGGGTTTGCATCGCGATGGCGCGAGCCTGTTCCATGCGCGCGACCGCGATCCGCAGGTCGTAATTGTTCGTCAGCGCGGTCTCGATGAGGCCTTTGAGGGTGTCATCCTTGTAAACATCCCACCAGGGGCCATTGGCAATCGATTCGGTTGAAACAGTATCGGAGGCGTTGCGGAAATTGCCAGGCGAGTCGATGGCGGGCCGCTTGTAATTCGGGCCGATGGCGCAACCGTTCAAAAGAAACAAAATGACGAATGACGAAATCCGAAGGAATGACGAAGCCCGAATGACGAAGCCAGCCAGCGCGCAGCCAGACCTTATTCGACATTCGTCATTCGGATTTCTTTCGTCATTCGACATTCATCACTCGGATTTCGTCATTCGGTTGTCCTTCGTCATTTGTCATTCGTCATTCGTTCATTCATCCATTCCTCCCTGCGCCGCTGTGGCGCCTCCAGCAAGTGTTCCTTCCGGCGCGGTCGCCACCTTCCTGACCCCTCCCGCCATTTTTTCGACTACGTAGAAAGTCACGGGGATGAGGAAGACGGCGAGGCCGGTGGCGGCCAGCATGCCGCCGATGACGACAGTGCCCAAAATGCGCCGCGATACCGCGCCTGCGCCGGAGGCGGTCCAGAGCGGCACGCAGCCAAGGATGAAGGCGAAGGACGTCATCAAAATGGGGCGCAGACGAATCCGCGCGCCGGTCAACGCGGCGTCAACCAGGGGTTTGCCCTTCTCATATTCGAGCCGCGCAAACTCGACAATGAGGATGGCATTCTTGGCCGCCAGACCAATCAGCATCACCAGACCAATCTGCGCATATACGTTGTTCACCATGTCCCGGATGAGCAAGGTTGCGAAGGCGCCGAAGACCGCGATGGGGGTGCTCAGCAGGACGCTGAACGGCAGCGACCAACTTTCATAGAGCGCCGCGAGGATCAGGAATACGAACAACAGCGAGAGTCCGAAGACGGCGGCCGGCGAGACGCCTTCCTGAGCCTTTTTCTCCTGGAACGACATGCCCACATAATCGTAACCCATTTCGGGCGGCATCGTCTGAGCGAAGACTTCTTCGAGCACCTTCATTGCCTGCGCGGAACTGTATCCCGGCGCGGCCGAGCCGTTGATTTGAGCGCTGCGATAGAGGTTGTAGCGCAGCGTGAACTCTGGGCCGGACAAGGGCTTGACGGTGGCCAGCGAGGAGAGCGGCACTGGTTCGCCATTCCTGTTGCGCACGTAGAACAATCCAAGGTTTTCGGCTTTGGTGCGAAATTCGCCCTCAGCTTGAACATAGACTTGCCACTGGCGGCCAAACCGGTTGAAATAATTTATGAAAGCGCCGCCCATAAACGTCTGGAGCGTTTTATAAACTTCGCCAAGGTCCACGCCCTGTTTCAGCGCCTTGTCGCGGTCCACGTTCACGAAGACTTGCGGCACTACTGGCAGGAACGTGGTGCTCAGGCCTGCCAGTTCGGGGCGTTTGCGCGCCGCTTCGAGGAACGTGTTCAAGTTGTCATTGAGGAACTCAATATCCTTCCCGGCGCGATCCTCCAGGATGAAGGTGAAACCGCCGGCCGCGCCAACCCCCTGAATGGCCGGGGGAGAAAACGCGAATGCCATCGCCTGGGGAAGTTGTGAGAGCTCGCGGTTTACGCGTGCCTTGATGGCGTCGAATTGTTCCCCGGGTTTCCTGCGCTCGCTCCAGTCTTTGAGTGTCACCCAAAAAAAAGCGCTATAGGTATTCCGAATGCCGCTGAGCAGGCTGAAGCCTGAAACCGTAGTGAAATATTTTATACCCGGTGTCTTCTCCAGAATCTGCTCGACGTGCCGGCAGACGGCGTCCGTACGTTCCATGGACGCGGCGAACGGAAGTTGCACCTGGACGAACAGGTAGCCTTGGTCTTCTTCGGGCAGGAATCCCCCAGGCAACTTCTTGCCGAACCAGCCGGCCGCCGCGGCGACAGCGACGAGGAATGCCAGACTGAAGGCCGTCTTTCGAATTAGCCCGGCGCACACGCCCACGTATCCTTCGCTGACGCGGCTGTAAACGCGATTGAACCCGTCAAAAAATTTGCCGAGCGGGCCCGTCGATTTCTTTCTTGGCCGCAGCAGCAGGGCCGAAAGCGCCGGACTGAGCGTGAGCGCATTGAACGCGGAGAGGAGCACCGAGATGGCAATGGTCACTGCGAATTGCTGATAGAGCCGGCCGGTGATGCCCGGAATAAAGATGGTTGGCAGGAGGACCGCTGCCAGAACAATTGCAATCGCCATGACCGGCCCGGAAACTTCTTCCATCGCTTTGAAAGTCGCCTCTCTGGGCGAGAGTCCTTCTTCGATGTGATGTTCGACCGCCTCCACGACCACGATCGCATCGTCCACGACCAGGCCGACGGCCAGCACAAGCCCAAAGAGCGAGAGCGTGTTGATGGAAAAACCCAACAGCGGGAAGACCGCGAAGGTCCCGATGAGCGAAACGGGCACGGCCAGCATCGGAATCAGCGTTGCCCGCCACCCCTGTAGAAAGACAAAGACAACCAGCATGACCAGCGCGAGCGCCGCGCCGAGCGTCTTGACGATTTCGTTGATGCCTTCCGTGACGGCATGGGTGGTATCCAGGGAGAAGACATAGTCGAGGTCCGCCGGAAAGCGTTGCTTCAACTCCGCCATGCGCCTTTTGACGCCCTTCTCGGCCTCGAGGGCGTTTGAACCGGGCAATTGATACAACGCCAGAACCGCGGAAGGCTTCCCATTCAACCGGCCGATGATGTCGTAATCCTGTGTGGCGAGTTCCATTCGGGCGACGTCCTTGAGTCGGACGATCGAGCCATCCGCGTTGGCGCGCAGGACGATTTCCCCGAACTCCTCCTCCGATTGGAGGCGGCCTTGGGCGCGAACCGAGTAAGTAAATTCCTGTCCTGGCGGCACCGGCAAACTGCCGATGCGCCCGGCGGGATTGACGGTATTCTGGTTGTTCACCGCGCTGATAATCTCCGGCACGGTGATGTTGAGGGTGGCCAGTTGGGCAGGCTTGACCCAGAGGCGCATGGCGTACTGGCCCGCGCCGAAAACGATCGCCTGCGCGATACCGGGCACGCGGGTGAGCGCGTCGTTCAAATTGATGTAGGCGTAATTGGCCAGGAATTGCGCGTTGCGGGTGCCGTTGGGTGAAAAAAGAGCGATGAACAAAAACGGCGCCGAGAGCGACTTCTGAACCGTCACCCCAAAGTTCCGCACATCGGCCGGCAGTTGGGACTCGGCCTGCGCGTAGCGCAACTGGGTGAGCATGTGGTCGATGTTTGCGTCGGTCTTGACATCAAAGTTCACGTACATGCGCATCAGACCGTTGTTGGCATTGACCGAATACATGTAGTTCATGTTGTCAACCCCGCTCATCTGCTGCTCGATGGGCGTGGCGACCGACTGCTCGATGGTCTGCGCGTCGGCCCCGACGTAATTCGCTTGAATAAAGATTTCGGGCGGGATGATTTTGGGAAACTGAGCGATGGGCAGGCCTGAAAGCGTGACCAGGCCGATGATGACCGTGATGATCGAGATCACCATGGCCACGATGGGACGGTTGATGAAGAATTTATACATGTGCTCTAAATGACGAAGGTCGAATGACGAATGACGAAAGAATGACGAAGCGCCAAAAACAAACAGCCACCACACCAAATGCTGGCGTGACGCGCTTTTTCGGATTTAGTCATTCGTGCTTCCTTCGTTATTTGTCATTCGTCATTCGTCATTCCGGCCAGTCATTGAGTTGACACAAAAGGCTTCGGCGTCACCGTTGCGCCTTCCTTGACCTTTTGAATTCCCTCAACCACCACGCGTTCCCCCGGCTTGAGACCTTCCTCAATGATCCACAGCGCGCCGGAGCGCTCGCCAACTTTAACGGGCCGGATGTGGGCCTTGTTGTCGCTGCCCACAACCACGACCTGGTAGCTGCCTTGCAGCTCCGACACCGCGCGTTGCGGGACGAGCAGGGCACCCTTCCTCGTGTCGAACTTCACGCGCACGCGGGCAAACTGGCCGGGGCGAAGAGCATTGCCCGGATTGGGGAACAGCGCTTCCACGCGGAGCGCGCCGGTGCTCGGGTTGATCTGGCGGTCAACGGCATAGACTCGGCCTTCGCGCGGATAGGTTGTTCCGTCGGCGAAAATCAGTTGCAGTTCAAGTTGTCGGCTGCGCTCGGTGCGGATGGTTTCATCCGAAAACAATCTCGTGAAGTTGATGTAAGCCTGTTCGGTGACACTGTAATAGACCTTGATCGGGTCGAGCGTCGAAACCGTTGTTAACTCGCCGGTCAGAGGGCCGACCAGATCACCAATTTGGGCTTTGGCGATGCCAGGAATGCCTTCAATCGGCGAGAGGACGCGAGTGAATCCGAGATTCAATTGGGCTTGCTCGACCGCGGCCTTCGCCACGGTCACCGCGGCTTTGGCCGCCAGGTTCGCTTGCACCGCGTCGTCGAGTTCCTGTTGGCTGATGGCGCTTAGCTTGGCCAGCGGCGTGAAACGTTTGACATCGAGTTCCGTCTTGCCGGACTGCGCCTCGGCTTGGGCGAGTTGACCCTTGGCCTGGTCAAGCGCCGCCTGGAAGGGACGCGGATCGATCTGAAACAATAATTCGCCCTTCTTCACCGGATCGCCCTCTCGGTAATTCTGGGTGAGCAGATAGCCGCTGACCTGCGCCCGGATTTGCGCATTCACCAGGCCTTCCAGCGTGCCGATCCAATCATGGTAAATCGGCACGTCCTGTCCTTTCACGTCCACAACTTCAACCGGCGGCGGCGGCGGGGCGGCCGGCGGCTTCTTTTTACAACCGGCCGAGATTAAGAGGCCGGCGATGATCAGGAGAATGCGCGCGTGCGCGTTGATGTTGGTTGGCATGCGAATCTTCAATGCGGTCAGCCGGACACAGGTTCGGCGATCCACGCGTCGGCGGGGATTTGCGCCACGCCCGGATAGACCGCGCATATTCGTTTCTTCATTTTTGAACTCCTGTTTTTGAGTTGGGTTCCCGTGCGCGGTGCTGCTCAGCGACCGGTCATTTGCTCCAGCCTTTCGGGATACCGAGCCCCTTGCACTGTAATTTTCGAGGCGGCGCTTTCAATCTCACGGATGCAGCCCAGCCCGAGGGCCGAGACTTCCAAATTACTTTTTCCGAGTTTGCGTGTTTGCATTTGTGAATCCTTTCTTTGAGTTGAAAAATCCTGCTCGCGATCAGCCTTGGTATAGTTCGCCGCTAACCTTTTCGATCTTCGTCGTGCGCCGACCGAGCTCAGTCCTGCTCCTGGTCCTCGTCCTCGGCTCCTTCCGGGAAGTCGTTGAGCCTGGCTTCGGCGAGGCCTTCAAGGCGTTTAGCCTGCGTGAGCAAAGTGGTGCGTAGGCCGCGCTTTACGCTGCGCTCGCTGATTCGCCGGGCGAGGCTTGCGATGGTAGCGGCGCGGCGGGCAATGCGGATGTCAGGGTGTTTGCGGTGCGGGAATATGTCTGCGGGAATGATGCGGCGAGCGTATGATTTTGGAAGCTCGATGACTTGACTTGGGCGCGGCGGTTTTTCGTTCAGAATGGCCCCGAGTTTTGATTCGCCGATGACTTTTTGGAACACTGTGAATTCGGCGCGATCAAGGTAGTCGCGGCGCTGCTCTTTTGGAATGGCCGAGACATCGAGAGGCCAGACTCGAATTTCTGCAACCTCGAATGGATCGAGGACATTCATTGCAACGGCGTCGGTGCGTTGGTTGTTGAGATGACGCCCGATTCTGCTGCCCAGTCCTTCGTATGTCTGACCAACGTAGATTGGTTCTCCGTCATAATCGAAGAAGGCGTAGATTCCCCACTTATGGCTGCCGATCTTGTTCCCGTCATCAGCCGTGGTTTTGAAGAATGCGTCTATTTCCTTGCGTATGGCGATGACGTCAGCGGGTGGACCGAGCAGGTCTCCGGATTTGTTTGGCGCTGGTTTTGTAGCTGACTGAGGCTTCGGCAAGTTTTGGGGGTTCTTCTTTGGCATACTGTTCGATCCAGACCGGGTTCAGGTAATTGCGAGCAATCCATTCGATGACCGGGACACATACGGCGTCGCCGAAGCCAAAAAGGGCTTGGTTAAGTGGTGCCTTGATGATGAAGTCGTCCGCTCCCATGAGGCGTGCGCACTCGCGCGGGGTCAGGAGGCGCACACCGAATCGGCCGTTGCCGGCAGCGAACAGAATCTGACGTCCGCTGCCGCCTCGGGGTGTGCGAAGGCAACCCGCGATGCCGTCGGTTCGCAGCTCTGCCATGGATTTGCCGTTACGCACGCGGCGGAACACGGTACCGTACCGGGTGGTGCTGCCGTTAATCATGGCATCAGCCTGAGCGCGGTGCTTGGGGCTCATCTGATTGAGCATGTATTCCGCGCGTTTGCGGCTCCACCACATCGCGTGGTTAGGTGGCAGGTTCTCAAGGATATCGGCCAGCCGCTGCGTGCTCTTGGGGAGAGGCGGAAGCTGGCGGATGCACCAATTAATGTCGGGGTGCATAAGAACGAAGCTGGCCAGCGCGGGGGGCCTGACTTCGCTCTCGTAAAAGCGAGCCGAATCGTTGAATGACGCGACTTCGCGCGTCTTGATGCCAATGACGAAAAGGCGCTGGCGGCTTTGCGGCACGAAGCGGGCGGCGTCTATGATAAACGCGTCTGTCGCGTACCCGAGATCATTGAGCGCGAGCAGAGCGTCTTCAAAATCTTGGCCGCCGTGTGAAGTCAGAAACCCCGTGACGTTCTCCAGCAACACGAGCGGCGGCAGACGGCGCTCGCGCTTCATGGCCTTGAGGATGTCAACGAATCCCCAGAAGGCGGAGGATTGCTCACCGGCAAGACCGTGGCGGGCGCCTGCAAGGGAGAGGTCATTGCACGGGAAAGATGCGGTGGCAAGCCCCACTGTCGGAACTTGGGCAGGCTTTAGCTTGTGGATGTCCTCGACGATGAATTCGCCTGTGTCCCCGAAGTGTTCTCTGTACATCTGCCACTTCTCGCGGTCTATGTCGTTCGCGAGTGCGATCTCCCAGCCCGCATTTTCAAGGCCAATGCGCATGAGGCCAATGCCAGCGAAGAATTCAGCAAAGGTCTTTTCAAATGGCTGGCTCATAACTTGTGCGGGTATGTTTGCATCGTCTGCGGGAGGCATTCAACTCTCGAATGATGCGCTGGCTGACTCGCGCCGGGTACCCGAGCGCATGTCCCCAAAGCCGAATCACGCGCCAACCCGCCGCTTTGAGAGCGCGAACGCTGGCTCGGTCGCGGCTGATGTTGCGAGATATTTTTTGCTGCCAGTAGCGGCCATTCGCCGCGGGCATGCGGCAGTGTTTCGGGCAACCGTGCCAAAAACAACCGTCCACGAAAACGGCTAGACGCTCAGCGCGGAAAACGAAATCAGGACGGCCCGGAAGGGGTTGGTGCCGCCGCCAGCCTGTAATACCAGCGGCTCGCAGAATGTCGACAAGCCTTAACTCGGTTTCGCGGTTGCCCTTTGAGCGAACTGCGGCCATGACCTGGGAGCGTTTTGCTTTCGAGATTGTGTCGGCCACGGCCAGAGCTTAAGTCGTGGTGGTGTTGCTGTCACGAAGCGAGAGAGCGTCGCAATCGCGAAAGCGGAAGATCACCGATGGTATTGTTCGTCGCTGACCTTTTCCATCCACTCGACGACCTTGCCATCGAGCGCTTCTTGAATGGCGATGTGGGTCATGGCTGTTGTCGGCGCAGCCCCATGCCAGTGCTTCAATCCTGGCGCGAACCAGACCACATCACCGTGCCGGATCTCCTCGATCGGGCCGCCCTCGCGTTGCGCCCAACCAACACCGGATGGGACAATCAGCGTTTGACCGAGCGGATGCGTGTGCCACGCGGTGCGCGCACCCGGCTCGAACGTGACGCTCGCGCCGGCGGCCCGTGCTGGAGCGTTTGCCTGAAACAGCGGATCGATGCGCACCGTGCCGGTGAACCAATCGGCCGGACCTTTGGTGGACGCCTGTGAACCATTTCTTTTGATTTCCATATCTCCTATTTGTTAAATGCCTCGGCGATGATGTTGTGTGCCCTGGCATGCAGACATTTCGGGCGTTCGATGCCGGGTTCGCCATTCCCCAGGTGAAGTGCCTTCCCATACGTGAAATGCGCGAAAGAACGAGTTCGCATCCTCATAGCCCAGCAAGTAGGCGGTTTCGTTCAATTCGACGGCGCTTTGTTTCAGGTAGTGGTGCGCAAGATCGCGGCGCGTTTCTTCCACCAGTTGCTGAAACGTAATCCCCGCATCGGTAAGCCGACGCTGGAGTGTGCGCACGCTCAGATGGAGATCTTTCGCAACGTTCTGAAGCGTCGGCCGTCTCCCTGCCAATGAGTGCCTGAGCGTCTGCTTCACCTGCTCCCCTATGTCTGAGCTGGCGTTGCGTGCCTGGACTTCAGCGTCCAGTTGAGCGCCAACTATTTTAAGTAATTCTTCATTGTGGGTAGTGAATGGCCGGTCCAAGTCGCTGGATCGAAAGACCAGTACGTTGCGCTCGGCCTTAAATCGAACTCGGCTCCCGAAGTGAGCCTCTAACAGTTCGCGGTGTCGGACGGGACGGATGAGTTCAACTCGTAGCGGTTTAACGCTGCCATCCGTGCCTCTGTGGCCGATGGAAAAAATCCAGGACAGGCATATATCGACCAACACATCAGGTTCGTCTCCTTCAGCTTGTATAAACGCGAATTCCACGGATGTTTCGTCCCGGCCAGTGCGAATGCGGATTTCCTCGGGGCAGGTGAGTTGTTTGTAAAAGGCGATGCGTTGCACGGCATCGCGGAAGGACCGGCTGCAAACGGCCGCGATGGCAGCCGGGTCGTGCCGCTCCAACCGCGCTTCCGCTCCCAACTTCAGGCCAATCGCGGGATCGCCGCTCGTCTCCCCGACGGCGCGCCAAAGCGCGAAGAGTTCAGCAGTCGTGACGTATATTTTTTCTTGCTGGAAGAACCCTGCCGGTAATCCGGCGCGCCGAAGCACCGCCGGCAACGATATGTGATGCTCTTGCAGCCGTTGTGCCCAAAGATTGGATACCTTAAATTGATTGCTCATGATTTGAGTGAAGCCATGTCGATGACGAACCGATACCGCACGTCCTGTTTAAGCAACCGGTCCCACGCCTCGTTGATCTTTTGCATCGGGATGAGTTCAATGTCCGACACGATTCCGTGCGCGGCGCAGAAATCCAGCATCTCCTGCGTTTCGGCTATCCCGCCGATGGCCGAGCCGGCGAAATTGCGACGTGGCAGGAGCAGGTTGAACGCAGTCACAGGCAGGGGTTGCTCGGGAGCGCCCACGAGCGTGAGCGTGCCGTCCAGTTTCAACAGGCTCAGATAAGCATTGATATCGTGCTGAGCCGAAACCGCGTCGAGGATGAAGTTGAAGCTCCCCTGGTGCTTCTTCATCGCGTCAGCATCTTTGGACACCACCACCTCATGGGCGCCAAGTCGCAGACCATCGGCGATTTTGTTGGGAGAGGTTGTGAACAGAACCACGTGGGTGCCGAAGGCACGGGCAAATTTCACCGCTATGTGACCCAACCCGCCGAGCCCGACGATGCCAACCTTTTGTCCGGGACCCACCTTCCAATGACGCAGCGGCGAGTAGGTCGTGATGCCGGCGCACAGAAGCGGAGCGGTGGCGGCCAAATCCAGTCCTGCCGGCACGCGCAGCACGAAGGCCTCGTCCACGACGATATTGGTCGAATATCCCCCGTATGTGTGCCCGCCCAAATGCTTGTCCTCGCTGTTATACGTGAAGGTGGGAAAGGACAGGCAATACTGTTCGAACCCCGCCTGGCAGTTTGGACAGCTGCGGCACGAATCCACCATGCACCCCACGGCACTCAGGTCACCCGGCTTGAACCTGGTAACGCGGGAACCGACGCGGGTGACGCGGCCGACAATCTCATGGCCCGGCACACAGAGGTAAATCGTGTTGTGCCATTCATTCCGCGCCTGGTGCAGGTCCGAATGACAGACCCCGCAGTATAAAATCTCGATTTCGACATCCAGGGGGCCGGGCCCACGCCGGGTAATTCTGAACGGAGCCAGGGCCGAAGTTGCACTTTGCGCTGCATACGCTTGGACTTTGGTCGTAGTCATGGGCTCACCATAACTCCGATCAAAAACCTGTCACTAGCAGAACACGCCAATCTACTTGCCAAACACGCCACGGGGTCGAATGTTAACGCAGGTGTGTGTGTGCGTACATCCAGAGGTTCATCGTTGGAGAAAGTGCATTCATCTTCAGAACGCGAAACAGTCGCAGCCCAAACCAAAGAATCCGCCATAACGATTGCGCGCGGCGTCTGCAGCAGCGAACGGTTGATGCCATGCGTGAGTGCAGCCGTGTTGAGGACATTCCCTGCTGTGGCGATGTTCCACGGGAACGCCGGCTCGCGCCGCTTTGACAACGTTCAGCGGTGCGCCATAGCCGCCGAACACTTTCACGGGCGACCACTCCGGCAGCACCGGAATCGGCGGCGGCGCGTGCGGGGCGAACTCCTCTGTCGCATGAACGATCTTTCCGCCGACGACCGTGAGCACGGATTCGATACCTTTGATTGTTTCTTCCGGCACGGAGAAGTAATCGTCCGTCAGCGCAACGAAGTCGGCCAATTGGCTGGGCGCAATTGCTCCTCTCTTTCCGCTTTCATTCGAAAACCAACTGCTGCCTTGCGAGTAAAGGCGTAGCGCTTCCTCACGACTGAGGGGTTTTTTGTCGGGATACATTAAAACGCCGCCGATGGTTTTTCCGGTGACCAACCAGTAGAGTGAAACCCATGGATTGTAACTCGCCACGCGCGTTGCGTCTGTGCCCGCTCCGACTGGGATGCCAAGCTCCAGCATTTTTCGGACGGGCGGCGTGCGTTCTGCCGCTTTCTTCCCGTAGCGCTCGATGAAGTATTCACCCTGATAGGCCATGCGATGTTGAATGGCGATGCCGCCCCTGAGCGCTTTCACGCGCTCCAGGTTGCGGTCGGAGATGGTTTCGCAATGGTCAAAGAACCAATTCAGTCCTTTGAAGGGAACTTCATGATTCACTTCCTCGAAAACGTTCAGGAAGCGCGTGATGCTTTCGTCATAAGTCGCGTGCAAACGGAACGGCCATTTGTTGGCCGCCAGCAGCGTGACGACTTCCTTGAGTTCGCCTTCGAGTGAGGCCGGAAGATCGGGACGCGGTTCAAGGAAGTCCTCAAAGTCCGCCGCCGAAAACACGAGCATCTCCCCCGCGCCGTTGCAACGGAGGAAGTCGTCGCCTTTGCCCGGCCCGGTCATCTTGATCCAGCGGATGAAGTCTTCCTTCTCCTGCTTTGGCTTTTGCGTGAATAGATTGTAGGCAATGCGAAGCGTCATCTCACCGCGCTGGTGCAGTTCCTCAATGACCGCGTAATCCTCGGGGTAATTCTGAAACCCGCCGCCCGCGTCGATGATACTCGTGAGGCCGAGGCGATTCAGTTCGCGCATGAAGTGCCGCGTGGAGTTCATCTGATGCTCGGGCGGGAGCTTCGGTCCTTTTGCGAGTGTGGCGTAGAGGATCGTGGCGTTCGGACGCGCGATGAGCAGGCCAGTGGGATTGCCCTGGTGGTCGCGTTGAATTTCTCCGCCGGGCGGATTCGGCGTGTCCTTCGTGTAACCGCAAGCGCGCAGAGCAGC
>QHOP01000069.1 GCA_003219345.1 Verrucomicrobiota bacterium | reverse complement strand
TCGATCATTACGCCGGTCTCGAAGCCGTCTGCCGCGAGTTTCGAACCTTCGCCGAAAACACGCGTGGTCTGCTCGTCTTCTGCGCCGACGATGCGCGTCTGGCCGAATTATTCGCCCAACGGCCAGGGGCCATTTCCTATGGTTTCCATCCGCTCGCCACCTACCGCATCGAAACAAAAGCGGAACCGGCGCCAGCGCCAACCGGCAACCGACAACCTTGGACTCGCTTTGAAATGTGGCACAACGGTCAACGCCTGGGCGAATTCACCACGAGCTTGCTGGGCGACAAAAACGTCTCCAACTGCGCAGCGGTCGTTGCGCTGCTGCACCAGCTCGGTTTTCAACCGCTGGATATTGCCAAAGTCATCGCACCCTTCCGCGGCGCGGCGCGGCGACAACAGGAACTTTTTTCGGATGCGCGTTTCCGGTTGTTCGACGATTACGGCCATCATCCGAACGAAGTCGTCGCGACGCTGGAAGCGCTTAAAAGCCTCGGTTCGCGCCGCCTGCTCGTGGCGTTCCAGCCGCACCGCTACACGCGCACGCAGCATTTGCTGAGCGAATTCGCGACCTGTTTCGCCGGCGCGGACAAGCTCTGGCTCACGGAAGTTTATGCCGCGAGCGAGCCGGAGATTCCGGGCGTGAACGGGGCGCTGCTGGCCGGCGCCGTGCGGGCGCAAGGCCAGCCGGTGGAATTCATCGGTGCGCTGGATGACTTGCGCGCCGCGGTGCGCGCGGCGATGCAGCCGGGCGATGCGGTGTTGTTTCTGGGCGCAGGCGACATCACCCGAGTCGCGCACGAACTCGCCGCGCAGTTGCGCGAAGAAATGCCGATGCGCAAAGAGCGATGCTTCGCCGCGCTGTCCGCAGCGCTTTCGCCAACGACCGTTCTGCGACAGAACGAGCCGCTGGCGAAAAAAACCACGCTGCGCGTCGGCGGGCCGGCGGACGTTTACGTCGAGCCGGCTTCGGAGTCTGAGCTTGCTGCAATTTTGAAAATCTGTTCGGAACAAAAAGTTCCTTTCGTGATGCTGGGCCGCGGGTCGAACCTGCTCATCAAAGACGGCGGCATTCGCGGCGTAATGATTTGCCTCGCGCATCCGAACTTCAGCCGCGTGGAAATCATCGGCGAACGGTTGCACTGCGGCGCAGGCGCAAAGCTGAAAACCGTGGCGGTGGAAGCGAAGCGGAACGGATTGACCAGCCTGGAGTTTCTCGAAGGCATCCCCGGCAGCGTTGGCGGCGCGCTGCGCATGAACGCGGGCGCGATGGGTTCGTGGATGTTCGACGTGGTGGAAACAATTCGGTTCATGGATTACAAAGGCCGGGCGCACGAGCGCAAGGCGAGCGAGGTGAATGTCGAGTATCGCGGCTGTCCGCTGTTCAAGAACCACCTCGCACTCGGCGCTGTGCTCAGAGGTGAGCGGACCTCGCGCGAGGCAGTGGAGCGTCGGATGCGGCAGTTCAGTCAGAAACGCTGGGATAGCCAACCGGCCGCGCCGAGCGCGGGCTGCATATTCAAAAATCCCGGTTCGATTCCAGCGGGCAAACTGATCGACGAACTCGGCCTCAAAGGCAGCCGTGTCGGCGGCGCCGTGGTGTCTGACGCGCATGGCAATTTCATTGTGAACGAAGGCAATGCGACGGCGAAGGATGTCCTGTCGCTGATCGATATTATCAAACAACGCGCGAAAGCGGCGAGGGGAATCGAGTTGGAAACGGAAGTGGAGATATTAGGGGAGGGGTGAAATGGCAACACGAGTCACCTCATCAACGCCGGCAATCTTGTTAAACGCTTTTTTTCTCCAAAGCACTTGGTCCGATCAGGTAAACAAGATGGGCATGTGGCCAGGGGAACTCCGGGACATCTCCTTTTTTAATACCGTTAAATAACATAACGTTTGTCGGTTGGGAATCGAAGCGAATGTCCGAAACACTGAACATTACCGTGATGCTCGGCGGCCCGTCCGCGGAGCGGGAAGTATCGCTTAAGTCGGGCGCCGCGGTGGTGAAGGCGTTGCGCTCGCTGGGGCACACGGTTGGTGAACTCGACCCGCGGGATGATTCGTGGGCCCTGCCGCTCAGAACGGATGTTGTCTTTCTCGCGTTGCATGGAACCTACGGCGAGGACGGCGCGGTGCAAAAGCATTTGGAAGCGTTGGGCGTGCCTTACACCGGTTGCGATTCCGAAGCGAGCCGCGTTGCGTTCGACAAAGTTGCCACCAAAAAACGGTGCCTCTCAGCAGGCGTGCCGACGGCGCGGTTTGAAGTGTTTACTTCGCCGAAAACACCGTGGCCCGCCGGCTGGCAACCGCCGGTGGTGCTCAAGCCGGTGCGGCAAGGTTCCAGTGTCGGCCTGCAGTTCGTCGAGCGGGTCGAGGACTGGGCCTTGGCCTTGGCCGAGGCGCTTCGTTATGACTCGGAAGTTTTGACGGAGGAAAAGATTTTGGGCCGGGAAACCACGGTGGGCATTCTGGGCGGGGAGGCTTTGCCCATCGTGGAGGTCCGGCCCAAGCAGGGGGGCTACGACTACAAAAACAAATACACCCGTGGCCGGACGGAGTATTTCTGTCCGGCGCCCTTTGATGCGACGAACTCTCAGCGCATCCAGCAGGCGGCGCTGGGCGCATTCCGCGCGGTGGGCGGTCGCGACTATGGGCGCGTCGATGTGATGGTGCGGCCGAACGGCGAGCCAATTGTGCTCGAAGTCAACACGCTGCCCGGCATGACGGAGACAAGTTTGTTGCCGAAGGCCGCGGCGGCGGCGGGAATCAGTTTCACCGAGTTGTGCCAACGGATGATTGATCTGGCGATGCAACGCGCGCCGGCAGTGACCCGTTGAATTGTCGAACCGGCGGAGCGATGAGCTCGGCGAGTCCCTGAACAGCAGGCAGGGCAGGCTGTCCCCAGCCCGCCGGCGCCAAGGCGCGATGAGGACATCGCGCGCTGCCTGCATAAATGGCTTGGCGGAACTCGGCTCCACGACAGAAAATTGCAGTTCGCTGTCTGAACATGTGGATCAAACGCAAACCGAAAAACCGGCGGCTCGAACGCGGCAACGTGCTCGACGTGAAGCTGCGCGCTAAAGAAATCCGCGCAGCGCGGTTGCGGCTGGCAACCACCGCTGTTGGCCTGTCGCTCGGCACGGTCCTGGGGCTTTACCTGCTTTGGCGCGTCGGCGATTGGGCGCTCGACGAGTTCGTGTTCAACAACGACGCTTTCGCGATTCGCGAGTTGGACATCCAGACCGACGGCTCAATTCCGGTGGAGCAACTGCGGAAGTGGGCCGGTGTCAGACCCGGCGACAATCTGCTGGCGCTTGATTTGAATCGCATAAAGAACGACTTGGAGCTGGCGCCAATGATTCAGTCGGTCGCAGTCGAGCGCGTGCTGCCGCGGACATTGAAGATATCGGTGATCGAACGGGAGCCGATCGCCCGGATGAAAATGCTGCGGCTTCAACCGGGCGGCGGCCTCGGGCTCGTCTCTTATTACCTCGACAAGAGCGGCCACGTCATTCAACCGCTGCCGGTCCAAGTGGACACGATTTCGCTGGACGGAGATGCGTTGCCGGTCTTGTCCGGCGGCAACGCGGCGGAGTTCCTTCCGGGCAGCGCGATCCATTCGCCGAAAGTCCGTGCCGCGCTGCGGTTGATCGCCGAATTCGAAAACTCGCCAATGGCCGGCCTGGTTGACTTGAAGAGCGTGGATGTCTCGGGGACAGAGGTGCTGCAGGTTACCACGGGGCAGGGAAGCCGGATCACTTTTGCGCTGGACCACTTGGAGGACCAACTGCGTCACTGGCGGCTGGTGTATGACCTCGGCAAAAATATGGGCAAGGCCATTTGGACCCTCGATCTGTCCGTGACTAACAACGCTCCGGCGCTGTGGCTCGAAGCCGCTCCGGTGCCGCCCTTGGCGCCCAAACCCGACCCAGCCTCACCCAACAGGAAAAAACATGTTTGATCAATCCTCCGTCATTGTCGGTCTGGAAGTGGGCACGTCGAAAATCTGCGCAATCGTTGGCGAAGTCAACGACGCCCGCGCGCTCAGCATCATCGGCGTCGGCCAGTGCCGCTCGCGTGGCGTGCGCAAAGGCGAGATCGTTGATCCTGCGCTCGCGAGCGAGGATATTCGCAATGCCGTCGTCGAGGCGGAGCAGATGGCCGACGTGGAGGTTCGCAGCGTTTATCTTGGCGTCAGTGGCGGGCATCTGCGCGGCTTTAACAATCGCGGCGTGCATCCGGTCGTTTCCGCCGACCGCGAGATCACCGACGAAGACGTGCAGGACGCGATCAAAAACGCCAAGGCCATCAACCTGCCGGCCGAGAATCACGTGGTCCACGTCATTCGCCAGCACTTCCGCGTGGATGGCCAGGACGGCATTCAGAATCCGGTCGGCATGCTCGGCGCGAAAGTGGATGTGGACGTGCATGTGGTCCACGGCAATTTCAACCGGCTGCAGAACCCGATTCGGGCGGTGAAAAGTTTGCAGTTGGAGGTCGAAGACATCGTTTTCAACGGACTGGCCTCGTCGTTGGCCCTGTTGAGCAGCGAGCAGAAGGAACTGGGCGCTCTGGTCATTGACATCGGAGGCGGCACGACCGAATACGTCGTTTGCGCGGATGGCATCATCAAGCACACCGGATTGCTGGCGGTCGGCGGCGACCACATCTCGAACGATCTGGCTTACGGATTGAAAGTTCCCTTGAGTCTCGCCGAACAACTCAAGATCGAACACGGCTCCGCGCTGGTGGACGACAGGGTGAAGGGCCAGACCGTTACCCTCGCGAACCAGCATGGTTTGTCGGAGCGTTCCATCAACCTCGAACATCTGCGCCGCATCATGTCCCTGCGCGTCGAGGAGATTTTTCGGCTCATCGTCCAGGAAATCGGCCCGACCGGCCTGCTCGATTACTTGCGTGCCGGAGTTTTTCTGTGCGGCGGCGGCGCGCGCATCCCACAGATTCAAAAGCTGGCCGAACAGATTTTCGGAATGCCGGTGTCGCTCGGCAAAACCAATTCAATCGGCGGACTGAAGTCGGCGCTGGACCAGCCGGAATTCGCGACCACCATTGGATTGGTCAAATTCGGCTCGTTCCAGGTCAGCCGGAGGCCCGGTCGCGGCCGCCTCGGCGGCATTAAAAGCAAGGTCAGCGAATTGCTTCGCGCGGTGAAAAAGTAAATGACAAACCAAGATAAAATCGTTTCGAGCATGGATTCGAGGGAACTCAGGCTGAAAGTGTTCGGCGTGGGGGGCGCGGGCTGCAACGCGGTGGAGCACTTCGCGCATAGCGAGTTTGCGGGCGTCGAGTTCGCCGCGGTGAACACGGACGTCCAGGCGCTGCTCGATCTGTCGGTCGGGTGCGTGGTGCCGCTGGGCGCGACGCTCACGCGCGGCCTCGGAGCCGGTGGTGATCCGGAAGTCGGCCGGGCCGCGGCGGAAGAGGACGCGGAAAAGTTATGCCAGCTGTGCGCGGGCGCCGAAGTGGTCGTGATTGTGACCGGCCTGGGCGGAGGCACGGGCACCGGAGCGAGTCCAGTCCTGGCGCGCGCGGCAAAGGAAGCCGGTGCGCTGGTGGTGGCCATTGCCACGCTGCCTTTCGAGTGCGAGGGCGCGCGTCGCCGGAGTCAGGCGCAGGCCGGTCTGGAAGAACTCAAGGAAACGGCCGATGCGGTGCTTTGCCTGCCGAACCAGCGCGTGATCAAATTGATTGATGAGAACACCAGTCTCATTGAGACGTTCAAAATCACGAACGATCTGCTGGCCCAGGGACTTCGCGGCATCTGGCGGCTGCTCGCCCGCGCGGGGATCATCAACGTGGATTTTGCCGACCTCTGCGCCGTCGTGCGCGGTCAGCATGCGGAAAGTTCGTTCGCCTGCGCGGAAGCTCAGGGCGAACACCGCGCGCGCGAAGTCGTCGAGATGCTTCTGGCCAGTCCGTGGTTGGAAGGCGGGGCGGTGTTGAACGAAGCCGAGTCGGTGCTCGTCAGCATCGTTGCCGGCAGCGATCTGACCATGGCCGAAGTGAACCGGGTCATGTCGCAGATCAATCACGCCTGCGAATACGCGCACATCATCATGGGCGCCGCGGTCGAGGCCGCATTGGGCGACCGCCTCTCCGTCACCGTCATCGCTTCGCGCCGGCCTCAGCCCGAAACGGAAGCCGCCGATGCTGTCGCTGCGGCAGCGGTGTTACGCGAAGGAAACGGTGTGACGTCAAAGAGAACGGCCAGCGAAACAGTGGAAGCGTCCGCGTTTGACGTCCAGTTCATCGAGAAAAATCCACCCACCCGTCCCCCCTCGCGTTTCGTCCCGCCGCCGCCCGAACTGGGGCCGGACAAGAAGCAGCAACTGCTGGCCCAGCAAAAACGCAAGCCGTATCGCAAGCCGGGGTCAAAAATGCGACAGGGCACGTTGCCGCTGGAAATCGTTTCCAAGGGCCGTTTCGAGAAGAGCGAACCGACCATCTACCACGGCGAAGACCTCGACGTGCCGACGTATATTCGGCGCGGCGTGCCCCTGAATTGAGGTAGCTGGCTACCATATATCATGGACCATCGCCCAGGCTGACCTTCCTGAGTTTGATTAGTTGCTACGGGTGCAGCGACGATATGAAAATATCCCTGATAGGGTGAGCCAGTGCCCGGCTGTAAAAGAAAACCATTCGTTGGATGCCAACCACGAACTAATTCACCGCTCCCAACAGCTTGGCTTAACAGCATGTCGCGGTAATGGCCAATTATGAAGGTGTTGACAATTGTCAAACCCACTTCGCCTTCACTCGCCTCGAAAGTACGTACGGTTCCAGCAGTTGGTCCCGTCGCTCTGCTCGAACTCATGCAGCTTACGACGATGGAGGCTACTACGATTGTTCCAATGACGATTGTTATTGGATAGTGTTTCATCGCCGATGACCCCGGTTCGCGTTGGTTTTTGCTTTGGAAGAGGAAGGGATTCATCGCGATTGCCAGCGGCTTCATTATTGCTTGTATGACCGCCTCAGGGCAACCATGACTTTCCCAATTGCGTTCGACGCCCTTTATTCGATACTCCTTCCATGCTGACGCCGCTGTGGGCTGTGGTGGGTGTCCTCGTGTTTGCCGGCGCGAGCTTTTTCTTCGCGGTGGCCGAGTCGGCCCTCTTCTCCCTCGGCAAATGGCAGGCGCGCCAACTGGTTGAGCGCTCGCCGCAAACCGGTGGCGTAGTCGCGCGACTCCTGGCCGAGCCGCAGGATTTGCTGGCGACGATCGTGTTGGGCAACACGTTTGCCAACTCGATCATCGTCGCCATCTCGCTGTGGTTCGCGTTGAGTGGCGGCTGGCCGGCGCCTGTCACCGGCGTGATGATCGTCGCTTTGCTGGCGTTGATTCTCGTTGGTTGCGAAGTGGTCCCCAAAACCCTCGCAGTGCGCGCGCCGGAGCGATGGTCGTTGTGGGTGGCGCGGCCGATGTTTTTTATGCAGGGCGTAACACGTCCGCTGCGCCAGGTCGCCCAGCACCTGGACACCGCCATCCTTCGCGCCGTCGTGCCCAAATCCATCAAACCGCCGGCCGCATTGTCGGACGAGGAATACCAGGAACTGCTCGAACTGGCGTATCAACAGGGCACACTCGCGCAGTCGGAGAAGGAAATTATTCTCCAGATCATCAGCCTGGATCGCCGGACGGCTCGCGACGTGTTGAGGCCGCGTTCGCAGATGGCCTGCATTTCGGATGATTTGTCGGTCGAAGAAATGATCGCCGCGGTGCGCCAATATAAGCATCGCCGCCTGCCGATTTACGACGAGACGCCCGACACCATCGTTGGCATCCTCAACACGCGGGCGTTGCTGCTTGATCCGCAAACCGATCTGGCGGATGCCGTCGAGTTGCCGTCGTTCGTTCCCGAAAGCATGAACCTGCTGCAACTGCTGAAAAGTTTGCAGCGCCAGCAGCGCGGTTTGGCCATCGTGCTCGATGAATTTGGCGGCACGGCCGGCATCGTGACGATGGAAGATATTTTGGAGGAGATGATCGGCGAAATTCGCGGCGAAGGCGAAACGCAGGGCTTTGTCATGGAGAAGCTGGGCGAGGGCCGCTGGCGCGTGAATGCGACGATGCGATTGGAGGATTTTTGCCGCGAATACCCGGAACTGGGCGACGTGCCCGGGGTGGACACGATGGGCGGTTTGTTGTTGTCGCAACTGGAGGTCGTGCCGTCTGTCGGTCAATCCGCCTCCTTTCGCGGCCTGAAACTGACGGCCATGGCGGCGGACGAACGGCGGGCGCGCGAGTTGCTGGTTGAAGCAATGACCCGCAAAGGAGGGCATTAAAATGCAAAACGGACCGCTCATCGCTGCGGTGATGGCGTTATCCTTCGCGCTCTCGTTTTTCATGTCGGGCATGGAAGCGGGCGTCTTTGCGTTGAGCCGGCTGCGCATCCGGCAGTGGATGCGCGCCGGCAAACTGCGGGCCAAAGTCCTGCATGG
>QHOP01000557.1 GCA_003219345.1 Verrucomicrobiota bacterium | reverse complement strand
AATTCCGAAAACGATGCGCGCAGTCGTTTATCGCGGCGCGAATGATCTGCGTCTCGAAACCGTGCCGGTGCCGCCCATCCAATCGGATGAACTGCTGGTCAAAGTGGCGGCGTGCGGCGTTTGCCCCACCGACATCAAAAAAATCCAATACGGCACGGTGCCGCCGCCCCGCATTTTCGGACATGAAACCGCGGGCACCATTGTCCGGATCGGCGCGCGCGTGAAAAAATTCCGCGAGGGCGACCGCGTGGCGCTGCACCATCATGTCCCCTGTCTGGATTGCCACGCGTGCCGTCATCGCGCGTTTGCCCAATGCGCGCAATACAAACGCACCGGCATCACTGCGGGTTTCGAGCCGGCCGGCGGCGGCTACGCCGAATATGTCCGCGTGATGTCATTTGTGTTGCCCGGAGTCGTCAGAATACCGTCCCGAAACACCCTCCTCGAAGGCGCGATGCTGGAGCCGGTCAACACGGTGTTGAAGGCGATCCATCGGCTGGCGCTTTTGCGCGGCGATTTTGTTCTGGTGACAGGCCAGGGACCGATCGGTCTGATGTTCACCCGGCTGCTCGCGCTACGCGGCATGAATGTGGTCGCGACTGATCTCTTGCCAGCTCGGCTGGAACTCGCGAAAAAATTCGGCGCGCGCTGGACGTTCGGCGCTCATGACGGCGACGCCAGTGCTCTTTCCGCCTCCCAATCTCCCCTCCCCATGAACCTCGTAGCAGCCGACGTGAGGAGGCTCATGACTCCAAATCCGAAATCCGAAATCCGAAATCCGAAATCGATGAGAGCCTCCTCACGTCGGCTGCTACGGTCCAGGGGTTCAAGGCGCGAAATCTTTCGGGGAAATCTCCCCTCGCCAGGTGGGGAGCGGGCGGGGAGAGGGGCGCACTCATTCCAATCCGCAATTCATCGCGGCTTCGACGCCGCGATTGTCACCGCGCCGGGGGACCCGGCGGTGCGCCAGGCCCAGGAACTCGTGCGCGGTGGCGGCCAGGTGTTGTTGTTCGCGCACACCCGGCGCGAGAACAAAACGCAACTGGATTTGTCCGTCGTTTGTGTGGATGAAAAAGATTTGATTGGCAGCTATTCGTCCGATGTGACTTTGCAAGGCGAAGCAGCCCGGCTGGTTTTTGGGCGAAAACTGGACGCGCGCGAATTGATCACTCACTGCTTTCCGCTGGAGCAAACCGCCGAAGCGGTTCAACTGGCAGCGCGGCCGAGTCCAGAGTCATTGAAGATTGTCGTCACGCAAGGTGATCAGGAGGTTGCGTCCCAGCCGGAGCGCGGGCGGGCGGCAAGCAAAGTGCGGCAGGTTTCCAGCCTGCCGCGGACAGGCAGGCTTGTATCACGATGATCATCCGGGCTTTCTTACCTTTGAGACCTTTCCAGAATTGAGCCAGTGACAGACCCGATCTGCCGAAAAATGAGGCAATTGGAGCCAAATCTGGCCGAAGGTCTTACGCGAAAGCTGGACCGGGGATTCTGCCTGAAATTTTGTTCAAAAAAATGTTGACACCTGCGGCTGACTTTGGGAAATTAGCGCCACACACGGAATCATAAATAACGTACGAACAATGAGAACAAAAACATTACTTCTGACGGCTGTGCTGAGTGCGGCGGGAATCGCCACTTCTCTGGCGCAGGGAACGGTCTATTCGGTCAACGCGGTGGGTTACATCAATTTGACGATCCCGCCAGGGTTTTCCATCATAGCAAACCAACTTGACAATATCGTTGGCAGTAGCCCCGATAACCGGCTTTCGGCGCTGATCCCTACCGCTGCCGATGGAACAACAGTGTATAAGTTCACGGGCAGTGGCTATTCGATCAGTACTTATGATGTGCTTCAGCCCGGTTGGCTCCCGAACGGAAATGACACGCTCAATCCGGGTGAGGCTGCGTTTATTCGCAACTCGACGAGCGGGAATATTACCATAACGTTTGTTGGTCAGGTGCCACAGGGTCATTTAGTAAACAGCATCCCTGCGAACTTTTCCATGAAGAGCTCGATGGTGCCGCAAGCAGGCGCGGTTGACTCGGTATTGGGGCTTGTGCCTCCGTTGGTTCAGGACGGCGACACCATTTACCAGTTCAGCAACGCGCAAAACAAGTATGTGATCAACACATACGATGCACTACAACCGGGATGGCTCCCGGCAACGCCCGTCCTCCAGGTGGGTGAGGGTTTCTTCATTAAGAAGAACGGAGCGGGTAGTTGGGTTCGCGATTTCTCCGTCAATCAGTAAGGACGATAGAACCGAACCATCGGCGGTTCCCACAGCAGAAGGCAGAAAACTGCAACTCTAAACGATATGAAAAAAATACTACTTGTCGTTAGCGGAATGTTAGTGGGGGGCGTTTGGGTATGCCCAAGGCACGGTGAATTGCCCAGCTTTTTGGAGGCCCACAAGGTACTGCTACCAACAGCTTGGCACCAATTGTTCCAACCGCGGCGTTTCGTACGGGGGCCGGGGCTGGGTACATCGTGCCAACGGGCAATGTGCCGGTGGCGGGCGTCCTGGAAAATGGCACGGCTACACTGCAACTTCGAGTGTGGGACAATATGGGCGGTACCATCACGAGCTACGCGCAAGCCGTGACTTCGAACGCAAAGCATGGAGCCTCCAATGCGTTTGATTTGGGTCCGTTAGGAGGCACGTTGACGACGCCTCCGAATTTGAAAGGACTGCTAACTTTCAACCTGGTGGTGCCCGAGCCATCCACAATCGCATTAGGCATCCTTGGCGCCGCGGCTTTGTTGCTCCGCCGTCGTAAGTAATTCGTCAGTGTGTTCTCATTGAAACCGCTCGCAAGGGCGGCTTTTTTGTGGTCTGAAATTGACACCGAGAGGGCGCGAGCTAGGATTCCGGTGAATCTGCGCGGCGCGTTCGTCTATCGGTTAGGACACGGCCCTCTCAAGGCTGAAAGACGGGTTCGATTCCCGTACGCGCTACCATTGAAGGTCAACTACTTGCGTAAAAGTGCAGGAAAAGTGCAGGAAAACAAGTCCCTTCCAAAACTTTTTTTGATTCCCTGCACCTTTGAGCGAGGAACCGAAACCCACACCCCCGGCGCTTCCATGGCAGAAGGGGGAAAATGGACTGAACTAATCACGCAGCGTCACAACGATCCGGTGGTGACGCCCCGGAGCGCCGAAGGCGTCGCGACTCGATGCGTCGCAAACAACGCGGCTTGGGATTCAGTGGGTGTCAGCGAGAATACTGGCGGCGCGAGGGGGCCATTGGTGGGGAGCCTTTGCAGGATTCAGCCCGAACTCGACTCGGCCGTTTTCGCTTTTGTCCGCGGGACCAAGACTGTGTGGAGATCTCGCGCTGTTTTGAGTTCTGCGCCAGAGCACAAAATCTCCCCAGAATACCTTTCCCAGGACGGCTGGAAAACCAGGCAGGTGAAACCACTCCCGCGCCACGGAGTAGGAAACGCCCGCCAACACCGCAAACTCCTTTATGTTCAGGGCTTGATCCGAGTCTCGTTTCATGCGAACAGCCTGAATCCTGATTCCCCTGAGTTGTTTGTCTCGCGTCATACGGCAACCTCCACAGCCTGGTCAAAATCTCCGCCTGGACGAAACAATTCGCATCTTGGGTAGCCTCGACCTCCAAAATTCGGACCCTCATTGGGGCCATGAACTGCCCCCTCACCCGGCTTGCACCCACCCTCTCCCCCATTGGGGGAGAGGGAAGGGGTGAGGGGGCAGTTCATCGGGAGTGGATTCATGCAGCTTCCTTTCGCGTTACAATAATGGATGAAATCATCGGCCCGCTCTGCTGCAGGCTGGTGTATCGCTTCGTCGCCGGTTTGAGGATTGACAGTTCGCCGCTCTGAATCAGTTGGGCAAGTCTGCGCAGCCCCCGGCCGAGAATCACCACTTCGCCCGTGGCGTAGCGCAGGTGCAGCCGTTCAGGCGGAGCGTATTCCTTGTTTTCAATGGCAGGATTAGCCGCGAGTTCCGCATCGAGGAACTGCGCGGTTCCGAAGAAGTATTCGTGGCTATCATCGGCGGTGACGCCCAAGGCAAAGAAATGTTCCTGAGTGGTTTCGTAGCACTCATTTCCTTCCAGCGACTTCTTATATTTAGCGAATTGAGATTCGCTGGTTGGAATTCCCATAAGCTTTGATGCCCTCGCGCCGCGAGAGCAGGTTGGGTGTTTGAATCTGCCGTTCCTCAGGCAAGTCACCGTTCAGACGCACCAACTCCGCGACACGCTCCGCCCGTTGCAAAATGCGCCGTATCAGATTGGGTTGACGAACTGGAGCGTGCGGGACGGCTTCGACGGCCGCGGTGCGGGTGCTGGACCGGGTGACCTGGGAGCGGAGCAATTCCTTGTCATCGGTGAACACCTGGCAACGTTCCCGTCCGCGTGAGATGCTCACGTAAAATTGCTCCTGATGGACGGCGGGCAGGGAACGAGAAGATGCCACGACCAGCACTTCGTTGACGGTCTTCCCCTGAGCGGCGTGCGAGGTGACTGCGTAGCCATGCGTGAAAGCGCGGTAATCTTTGGGAATGATCCGCCCGTCGGTAAGCACAATGCTTCCTCCTTGAACCTCTTTCACTTCGACCAGCTCGCCATTGATGAAGCGCTTGCGCGCGGCCACCGCGTTGGCCTGCAAGAGCAGCTTGTCACCGGCGGCCACGTTCAGTGTCCGA
>QHOP01000068.1 GCA_003219345.1 Verrucomicrobiota bacterium | reverse complement strand
CGATGCCCTGCATGAGCTTTGGCAGTTCAAGAATCCTGTTCTCCTCGAGGCCGGTCCTGGGCGGACGCTGAGCGTGCTGGCTATGCAGCACCCTGACCGGCGGGATGGCGGAGACGCGGCGGCGGTGTCCTCGATCAGACACCATTACGAAAACCAGTCAGATGTTGAAGTCTTCTGCCACGGCATCGGCAGGCTGTGGCTGTCAGGAGCGGAGATCAAGTGGGACACTGTTCCGCACGGCGGGCGACGGCGCAGAGTCCCGTTGCCGACGTACCCCTTTGAACGGCATTACTACTGGATCGAGGCGAAGTCCGGCAGTTCAAAGAAGTCACAGGAACCGGATCCACGGGCCGAGAATTCAGGCCTGGACAATTGGTTTTATGTTCCAACCTGGCAAAGAACGCCGTTTCCGAGTGAGATTCATCGTGAATCCCGCCAGCAGGATGCTTTCTGGTTGATCGTCGCGGATCGATACGGGGGAGGACGGTGCCTTAAAGCCAAATTCGACGAACTTCGACTGGCGGCTGGATTCGTTTGCTTTGGTGAACAGTTCGTCCATCGTCTTGATGATTCATTTGAACTGAATCCCGGAAGTCTTGATGATTATCTGAAATTGTTTCGCGAGCTTGAAGGACGAGTGGAGGGCTCCATAAACATCGTCCATTTGGGAAGCGTTAAAAGGGACGACAAGAAGACCGCTTATTCCCCGTGTCCAGTCAACCAGAATTTCGGATTTTACAGCCTGTTACAGATTGCCCAGGCAATTGGGGAGCGCAATGTTTCCATTCCGATCAAAATCGGGATCATTTCCAACCGGATACACGAGGTTACGGGTGAGGAACGTCTCGATCCTGAAATGGCCACCGTGTTAGGGCCTTGCGGAGTCATTCCAAAAGAATTCCCAAACGTCCAGTGCTTCAACGTCGATTTACCGGACAACCTGGCAATTGAGAACCTGCCCGACGAAATGGTCGCCGCAATTCTCTCTGAGTTTGCCGGACCCCACCAAAGCCCGGTGGTGGCCTATCGGGGAAGGTATCGATGGGAACGAAGATACGAACAAGTCAAGTTACCGAAGGCCGTCCTGCCGGGCACACCGAACGAACAGACGGAAATCACGCGTTTGAGGTGTGGTGGAGTGTATCTGATAACAGGCGGAACCGGTGGAATTGGGTTAGCAATGGCCAAGTATCTTGCCAGAGTCTGCCAGCCCAGACTCGTGCTGACCAAGAAGACTCCGTTTCCCGACAAATCGACGTGGAGGGAATTATTGACCGCAGGTGATACGCCCGCGCGTATCGTTAAGACGATTCAAGCGCTCTTGGAAATCGAAAAGTTGGGCGCGCAAGTCGAGATCCTGGTTGCCGAATCCTCCGACAGAGAACAAATGCAAAAAGCTCTCGATGGCGTGTTCGGGAAATTCGGCACGATTAACGGAGTCATCCACGCTGCAGGCATTGTCCGGGCGGGGTTGATACAAGCCAAGACGAAGGAAACCGCTGAGAGCGTACTGGCTCCCAAGGTTTACGGCACCATGATTCTGTTTGACCTCTTGAAGAAGGCGAACTTGGACTTTTTGATTCTGTTCTCATCCATTACGTCCGTTAGTACCCCGTATGCGGAGTGTGATTACAGCGCCGCGAACTCTTTTCTCGATGCTTTCACGTACTTTGCCAATGCCCAGAAAAGGTTTCACACGCTCACCATTAACTGGCCGGGTTGGAAGGAAGTCGGCCAATTGACTGAGTTGGAGACGCTGCCGGGGGTGGAGGCCTGGAAACAGGCGGCCCTCGAAAAGGCGATCGCCACAGAAGATGGTTTGGAGGCGCTTAAGCGAGCCTTGAACTCGGACCTCAAGCAGGTCATCGTCAGCCCGGAGAGTCTTGATCACTTGCTCGAACAGTCCCGGGTGCCGTTCGATCCTGCGATGTACCTTTCGCGGATACAGGATGGCAGGAGAACACTGCCCCGGCAGGGGAGTCAAAAAGATGGAAGCGAGCAGCCGAGCAATGAAGTCGAGGCAGCACTAGGTGAAATCTGGAGCAGCGTGTTCGGCCTCGAGCGCATCGGTATTCACGAACATTTCTCCCATCTGGGTGGGCACTCGCTTCTGGCGATGCAGATCGTATCGAAAATCAGATCTTTGTATCAAATAGGTTTCACGCTTCGAGAGTTCTTTGAAGCGCCCACCATCGCTCAATTGGGTTCGGTCATTGAGGCAAGAATCCTCGCAGAAATTGAAAGCCTTACGGATGATCAAGCGCGGCAGCTTGTTTCACACCAGTGACGGCTATGGTGGCTCCCCGCCGGAGAGTGACCAGGCGATCGTCCGCTTCGCTATGAAAACGCCAAACCTTTCCCCAGAGAAGAACGCGTTGCTGGAACAACGCCTGGGAGTGGCTGCGCAAGCGCGTGCGAAAGGCATTGTCATACCCAGACGCACGAATCAGGATCCCGCCCCCCTTTCGTTCGCTCAGCGCCAGATGTGGGTGATCGATCAGATGTCCCCGGGTAATCCGGCTTACAACCTGCCAATCGGATACCGTCTCAAAGGCCCGTTGGATTTGACGGCTCTGGAAAACAGTTTCAATGAAGTTATCAAGCGCCATGAGGCACTGAGAACCACCTTCGCGGTCCAGGACGGAGAACCCCTGCAATTCATCCATTCCGACTTCAAGATCAAAATTACCATCACGGATCTCTCGCACCTGACCGGCGAGGAATGCGAAAACAGACTGCAGGCCCTTGCCTCGGAAGAATCTGTCAAATCGTTCGACCTGTCTCGTCTTCCGCTGATCCGTGTTTCCCTGTTCAAGCTGGATGAAACCGAACATGTCTTGATCATCAACCTTCATCACACCGTCGCGGACGGATTGTCCACCGCGCTGCTGTTGAATGAGGTGGACATGTTTTATCGGGCGTTCACCGAGGGTGGTGAACCGCATCCACGCGAGTTGACCGTGCAATATGCCGACTTTGCCCTTTGGCAGCACCGAACCATGGCCGACGAAGCCGCCTATGCCCGGAAGACCGAGTTCTGGCGGAAGCAGTTGGGCGGCAGCCTTCCGATACTGCAATTGCCCAGTGACAAATCCAGGCCAACCTTCCAGTCCTTCAAGGGATCGAATGTGTTTTTCAACATTCCTGCCGCGCTGACGCAGGACTTGAGGTCCCTGGGCGCGCGCGAAGAGCGTACGTTTTTCACGATCGTGCTGGCGGCCTTTCAAGTGCTGCTTCATCGGTATTCGGGCGCGGAGGATATTATTATCGGTACGCCCGTCGCTGCGAGAACTCCTGCCGAACTCGAACCGCTGATCGGCCTTATTCTCAACATGGTCCCCTTGAGGTGCGACCTATCGGACGATCCTGCCTTTATCGACTTGTTGCGACGGACTGGGGACACGGTGTTGGATGCCTTTTCCAATGACCTCCCCTTAGAAGTGGTGATGAAACACTTGAAATTTGAAAGGGACCCAAGTCGGAACCCAATCTTTCAAGTCGCCCTGCAGGTGTTGTCCACGAATACCTGCAGAATTGGCTACCTGGATGTCAGTAGCTTTGATTTTGATCTGAAGTTCGCCCCGTTTGATTTGACTCTTCATCTCTACGAGGACTCTGGAGGTTACCACGGACGATTCCAGTACTGCACCGATTTGTTCCACCCGGAGACCATTCAGAGACTGTCGCAGAATTTCGTCCATCTCTTGCATGCGATCGTTCGCGAGCCGGACCAGCGGATTTCTGCATTGCCGATACTCACCGATGGTGAGCGCCAGCAGGTGCTGGTAGATTGGAATCAAACAACCGTGGACTACCCGCGCAACCGTTGCATCCACGAACTCTTTGAGACGCAAGCCAAGTGCACGCCCGATGCTGTAGCGCTCGAGTATGAGGGACTGCGGCTGACGTATGGCGAACTCAATGCCCGGGCTAACCAGATCGCCCGTTACTTGGCGCGTCACGGTGTCGGACCGGAAACGATGGTAGGGATCTGCGTGGAACGCAGCCTGGAGATGGTCGCAGCGATACTGGGGATCCTCAAGGCAGGAGGCGCGTACGTGCCATTAGATCCGGACTATCCCGCTTCACGCCTGAGCTTTATGCTGGAAGACACAGGCGCGCCCGTGCTGCTGACACAGGCCAAACTGCGCGATAAATTGCCGCCGTATTCAGGGCGAACAGTAGCTCTGGATGCGGATTGGCCGCAAATCGCGACCGAGCCCCAGGACGACCTGAACGTTGGTGTCAACGCCCGCAACCTCGCGTACGTGATCTACACTTCAGGCTCCACCGGTCGGCCAAAGGGCACGTGCATCGAGCACCGCAGCGTGGTGCGTCTGGTGAAGTCGGTCGACTACATAGAATTAGGCCCGCAAGAGGTGTTCCTGCAGTTTGCGCCGATCTCGTTCGATGCGTCCACCCTGGAACTCTGGGGCAGCCTGCTCAACGGCGCCAAGTTGGTGGTGTGTCCCGCGGGGCTGCCGTCGCTGGAACAGTTGGGGCGGGTCATTCAAGAACGCGGGGTGACGACGCTTTGGCTCACGGCCTCGCTGTTTCATCAGATGGTCGATGAGCAGATCGAGAGTTTGCGAGGCGTGCGCCAACTGCTGGCAGGAGGAGAGACGCTGTCTGTTCCCCATGTGCGCCGAATGCTCGAGGTGCTCGGAAACAATCGGCTCATCAATGGGTACGGTCCGACCGAGAACACCACCTTCACCTGCTGCCACGTCATGACGTCGCAGAGCCGCATCGAGCAGACGGTTCCGATTGGCCGCCCGATCAGCAACACGCGGGTGTACGTTCTGGATCGTTACATGCAGCCGGTTCCGATTGGTGCGTACGGTGAGTTGTACATCGGTGGCGATGGGCTGGCACGGGAATATCTGCACCAGCCCGAGCTGACGACCGAGAAATTTGTCTCCGACCCTTTCGGCAGCGAGGCTGGGGCGCGCCTTTACCGCACTGGTGATCTGGTGCGCTTCAGAACAGACGGGTGTATCGAATTTCTTGGTCGCATCGATCATCAGGTCAAGATCCGCGGATACCGCATCGAACTGGGAGAGATCGAAACCAGTATCGCACAGCACTCCGCCGTCCGCGAGGTCGCGGTCATCGCGCGCGAGGACACTCCAGGGGACAAGCGCCTCGTCGCCTATCTGGTCGCCCCGAACCCGCCGTCCGGCTTTGTGGACCAACTGCGCACGCTCCTTCGCGCCAGCCTGCCGCAGTACATGATGCCGGCAGCCTTCGTCCTGTTGGATGCATTTCCGATTACTCCCAACGGCAAACTGGATCGCAATGCGCTGCCAGCGCCCGAAGTAACGGCCTACGCCACCCGCGGCTACGAGGTTCCCTTGGGCGAGATTGAGACCAGACTGGCGCAAATCTGGTCCGACGTGCTCAAAGTCGAACGCGTCGGCCGCCACGACCATTTTTTCGATTTGGGCGGCCACTCCCTGCTGGCGGTGAGCGTGATCGAACGCATGCGTCGAGAAGGGCTGCACGCCGACGTACGTGCGCTCTTTGCCACGCCTACCTTGGCCGCACTGGCAGCGGCTGTGGGCGGCGATAGCAGCATCGTTGACGTGCCCCCGAACCGCATCCCACCTGGGTGTGACGCCATCACTCCCGAGATGCTGCCGCTGGTGCAACTGACGTCGGACGACATCGAACATATCGTAAGCGCTGTACCTGGTGGTGCGGCCAACATTCAGGACATCTACCCGCTGGCACCGCTGCAGGAAGGCATTCTGTTTCACCATCTGATGTCAACCGAAGGCGATCCGTATTTGCTGTCGGCTTCGTACGCCTTCGACAGCCAGGCCCGCCTGGAGCGATATCTGCAAGCGGTGCAGGCGGTAGTCGACCGGCACGATATCCTGCGCACGGCCGTGTTGTGGGAAGGGCTGCCCGAACCGGTGCAAGTCGTGTGTCGCCAGACGCGGGTGGTCGTAGAAGTAGTCAGCTTAGAGCCGGGCGCCGGCGATGCCGCCCAACAACTGAGTGCACGCTTCGATCCGCGGCACTACCGGCTCGATGTCCGCCAGGCGCCGATGCTGCGCATATTCATCGCCCACGATGCGGCGAACTCGCGCTGGGTTATGTTGCAGCTATTCCACCACCTGTCGATTGACCACACCGCCCAGGAGGTCATGCAGCAGGAAATCCAGGCGCATCTGCTGGGTCAAGCCGCGCAGTTGCCCACGCCGCTGCCGTTTCGCAACTTCGTGACGCAGGCCAGGCTGGGCGTCTCCCGGGAAGAGCACGAAGCATTCTTCCAGAAGCTGCTGGGCGATGTGGACGAACCCACGGCGCCGTTTGGACTGATCGATGTTCAAGGAGACGGCTCCGGGATCGCAGAAGCCCGGCGCCCAATCGATGCGCCACTCGCCAGGCGGCTGCGCGAGCGCGCACGCGCGCTCGGCGTGAGCGCCGCCAGTGTATGCCACCTGGCGTGGGCGCAGGTGCTGGCGCGGGTGTCCGGGCGGGACGATGTGGTGTTTGGCACATTGCTGTTTGGACGCATGCAAGGCGGTGAAGGTGCCGACCGGGTACTGGGGCTGTTCATGAACACTTTGCCGGTGCGCATCCGGGTTGGCGATGAAACTGTGCAAGCCAGCGTCCGCCACACCCACACGCTGCTGGCGCAGTTGCTGCGCCATGAGCACGCCCCGCTGGCCCTGGCGCAGCGCTGTAGTGCCGTGGCGCCGCCGGCGCCGCTCTTCAGCGCGCTCTTGAACTACCGCCACGACACAGGCGCCGCCCAACCCTCTACCGAGGTGCTCCAGGCCTGGGAAGGAATCGAGTGTCTGGGTGGCGAAGAGCGCACCAACTATCCGTTCGTCCTCTCAGTGGACGATCTGGGGGAAGGGTTTGCACTCACGGCCCAAGTGCAATCGCCGATTGATCCGCTGCGCATCTGCGCTTTCATGCACACGGCGCTGGAGCAGTTGGTCAGTGCTTTGGAAAGCGCACCGACCACCTCGGTGCGCAGCCTGGATGTGCTGCCCGTATCTGAGCGTCAGCAACTGCTGGTGGGGTGGAACACAACTGCTGTGGAGTATCCCAAGGACCGGTGTCTGCACCAGTTGATCGAAGCGCAGGCTGGGCGCACGCCCGATCAGGTCGCCGTGGTCTTCGAACAACAGACGTTGACCTATTGCGAACTCGACGCGCGCGCCAGCCGCATGGCACAGGCGCTGCGTTCACGCGGCGTCGGCCGCGGCCAGCGGGTCGGCCTGTGCATCGAACGGAGCGCCGACATGCTCGCCGCCGTGCTCGGCATCCTCAAGGCCGGTGCCGCCTACGTGCCGCTCGATCCTTCGTTTCCGGAGGCACGCCTGCGCTTCATGGCGGATGACGCGCAACTGGCCCTACTCGTGTCCACCGGTGATCTTGCTGGTCCGTTCGGTCTGTCCCGCGAGCGTCAATTGCTGCTCGATGCCGATGCACAGACCATCTATTCCACGTCGGATACTCGCGTGTCGGTCGATGCCTGTACCGCGCAGCCCGGGGACCCGGCCTATGTCATCTACACCTCCGGTTCCACCGGCAAACCCAAGGGTGTTGTCGTCCCACACCGTTCAGTCGTCAACTTTCTCTCCAGCATGGCTCGAGAACCGGGTCTTACTGCTGATGACGTGCTGGTGGCCGTCACCACCTTATCCTTCGATATCGCTCTACTCGAGCTCCATCTGCCGCTCACGCTCGGCGCCAAGGTCGTTATCGCGACCCACGATGAAACCATCGATGGCCATGCCCTCGGTTGCCTCCTTGAACGGCATTGCGCCAGCGTCATGCAAGCCACCCCGGTCACTTGGCGTCTGTTGTTGGAGGCAGGCTGGACCCCCAAGACTGCGTTCAAAGCGTTAGTCGGTGGCGAACCAATGCCTAAAGATCTTGCTGATCAGTTGATCGCATGCGGCGTCGAGCTGTGGAACATGTACGGCCCCACCGAGACCACGGTGTGGTCCACCTGCGCCTGCATTACCGACACCTCCAAGGGGATCACCATCGGCAAGCCAATTGCCAACACCACGGTCCGGATTCTCGATGCGCGGAAGAGCCTGTGCCCTATCGGCGTCCCCGGCGAATTGTGCATCGGAGGCGATGGGGTCGCTCTCGGTTACTGGAATCGTCCCGAGCTCACCGCCGACCGATTCATCCCGGACCCGTTCAGCATGACCCTTGGGGCTACCATCTACTGCACCGGCGACCGCGCACGCTGGCGCAATGACGGCACGCTCGAGCACCTTGGCCGACTTGACTTTCAGGTCAAGCTCCGCGGCTTTCGCATCGAAGTGGGGGAGATCGAAGCCGGTATCGCGCAACACCTCGCCGTCCGCGAGGTCGCAGTCATCGCGCGCGAGGACACTCCGGGGGATAAGCGCCTCGTTGCTTATCTCGTCGTCGAGAGCCCGCCCACCGACCTGGTGGACCAGCTGCGCGCGCTCGTGCGCGCCGCCATGCCCGACTACATGGTTCCCGCCCACTTCGTGATTCTCAAGGCACTGCCGCGGACCTACAACGGCAAACTCGACCGCAAGGCACTGCCGGCACCGAGCGCGGGCGATGGGGCGCCACGCGGCGTCGCGGTTTCCCCGCGAACACCCACGGAGGAAATGGTTCTGGGCGTATTCCGCGGCGTGCTTGACCGCGGGGATTTCGAGGTGTTCGACAACTTCTTCGACCTCGGCGGCCATTCGCTCATGGCGGCGCGGATCATGTTTCAATTGCGTGCCGCATCGGGCCGCGATTTGCCGCTTCGAGTTCTCTTTGAACGGCCAACCGTCTCAGCGCTTGCCGAGGCGATCGATTCCATCGAGTGGGTAGCAAGCTCCAGACACCCACCCGCCGCAGCCGGCAACAGGGTGGAGATCGAGCTATGAGGGTGCCCGCTTTACTGGTTGAGTTGCGCGACCGCGATATTCAGGTCTGGGCCGACGGCGACCGGCTGCGCTGTAATGCCCCGGCCGACGTGCTGACACCCGAGCTGCGCGATCAGTTGCAGCAACGCAAGAACGATATCCTGGAATTCCTGCACTCGGCCGGAGCGCCAGCACCTGGGCGATGATCAACCGTTCTACGGGCTCCAGCCGCCGGGTCTCGATGGCCAGAGCGAGCCGCTCACGCGCGTCGAGGATCTCGCCGCGTACTTCGCAGCGCAGATCCGCACGTTCCAGCCAGACGGTCCTTGTGTCATTGCCGGCTTCTGCGCCGGAGGCTCGATCGCTTTCGAGTTGTGTCGACAACTCCTGCAGGAACGCGCGGCGATCAGCTTTCTTGCGCTGTTCGGCTGCCCTTATTCGACCTGGTACCGGATACTGCCGCAACTGAGGCAGCGCCTCGGGCATCAATTGGAGCGCATGGTCAGGCACACCCGTGCGTTAGCATCGCTCACGTCCAGGGAACGGCGGTTGTACATCGCCGAGAAACTGCGCAACCACGCGGCGCAGCGAGCTGCCGAGCGTCTTGCCGAGCCGGATTCGGTGCTGGTCCTGCGCGCCAAGGTTGAGCGCGCCACGATTGCGGCGGCGCGTCGATACGCGCCCGGTCATTTCGCGGGCCGTGTCTGTCTGTTCTTACCCTGCAAAGCATGGGTCCGCTCCGGCCTCGAGCCGCTGCGCTGGCGATCGGTGGCGCGGGACACCGAGGAATACTTCGGACCGGACGGCTGCAACAACGACATCATGCTCCGCGAGCCATACGCGCGTGCGTTTGCCGAGCTCTTCAAGCAGTGCCGCGCAAGGAGTGACAAGTAGGAATGTCCTGAATTGAATTGTAACGTGGGCTGTCGCGGCCGACGAGTGTGCCGAGGACAGCGCGCTCTGCAGTGAGTCCGGACATTGCCCGTTCCAAAGCTCCATTTCAGAGTGTTTGTCGAATTTGCGGTGCGGTCCTTTTCTCATGGGGCGGGGCGACTCGGTTACGGGCCGCCCTTTTTTGTTTCGGGGTAAGAATCCCATAGCAAGCGTCGTCGGCAGGAGCCAGGAGAGGTCGTAAAAGCATTCGGCCCAAAGGAGGCGAATCGTCGTCAACTCAGTCAGTGGCGGAGTCCTGCTCGACTGGGCCCCTTCGTTTTGCAAAAACACTCTTCGACAAATCGGTTCCGTTTGATCCTGAGGTTGACTCGACGTCGAGATTCAGTCCTGGAGGACGTTCACCCGCTGCCCCCGGATTGGCCAGCGCGCGCGCAGCTGGCGAAACGGCTTCTCCACTGACTGCGGATGCGACGGCGCAGAAGCGTGTAACTGGCGCGGAGGCTGGTGTTGAATGCGCCAAAGGGTGTGGCGGGAAACACTTTGGCGTCCGCGGGAACATACCAACTGTTGGATGTCGTTCGAGGGTGAAACCGCGCAGGACGTTCAATTCGGTTCCTTCCACGTCGAGGGTAACAAAATCTATTTTCGGGTTGCCGGCTGCTGCCAGTACATCGTCGAGTGTTGTCAAAGTCACCGTGATCTCACCCAGGCACTTGATATCCGGCTTGAGCACAAGGCCGGACAATGCTTGTTCAGCGGCGACCTTGAAGGCGGCAGTTCCCCGGTTCTCCGGAGCGCCGAGCGCCGCTTCGATAATCTGACTGCGATGCCGAAGTTGTCGTAGTTCGCGGCATCGGTCGGGCAAGGGTTCGATCAGAATTCCCCGCCAACCGCGCTGCTCAAAAAACCAGGTGTTGTTCAGGGCCGTCGGATGATTGGCGCCGATCTCGACGAAAAGACCGTCCGGTTTGCCTTTAAAATAATCCCACAGGATCAGGTCCTCACCATACTGCGAGTAGGATTGCATGGAGACGAACGACATCCGAGTGCCTGGGCAACTCAATTCTCAATGCTCGACTTCGGATTGAGGATTGAAGTACGTGATGGGCTCTGGCTGATGCCATTCTTGCGTTTGAGCAACTGCGTGCGCAGATAAGCGTCGATGGGCGCCTGTTCCCAGGCCGAATACCAGAGGTCCCCGAGCATTTGTCCGGCCCGGACCAACTGATCGCCGAGAAAAGCGCGCCCTGGCAAACTCGTCCAGATTTCGCCGCTCAATTTTCCCTCTTTCTCCAACTGGTAAAGCGGCTGCACCTGCTTGTGCTGTTCGACGATGAACCGCATCACTTCCGGAAAAACGTCGTCGTGGTGCGCTTTGGGATCGTCCGGCCAAACCATTTGCGCCGGGCGCAGGCGGCTGCGTAGATCAGCCGGATCGGGAAGACCGGTTTTTTGAAAGTAACCGCCGTCGATCCAGGCATGGAAGTTATGGTTGGTGGTGTAACCGCGCGGGTTGCGATCCACCCAGCCGTTGAAATTGCGGGTCGTGTGCAGGGGTTGGGCGGCGTCGCCGACGAAATGACCCAGAACGCCCAGGAAGAAAATGGCGTTTTGACGTGCGTTAGAGATTTCCTGGGCGTTACCGGCCTCTTCGAAGGTTTTCAGGTAGGAAAAAGCCGACTTCAGCCTGGCGTAGTGCTCCGTGATGGTCCATGGAAGAAAACCAATCAATGCTTTAGTGCGGTCGAGGTCGTTGGCCGCGACGATGGGCGGGAAGATTTTCGGGTCGGCTGCGCGCGCCACGGCCAGTTGCGCCGTGAATTCGTAGCGGAAATGGCTCAGGGTTGACGGCTTCATGTGATAAAGCGCCAGGTCCTCCAGGTCAATGAAGTGATCGGGCGAATTGAAATGTTTCAGCGGCAAATCGGACGTGTTCCGCCAACGGTCGGGTTCCCCACTCAGAAAGGCAATGCGCTCCCGCGCTTCCGGCGTTTGGACAAAAGCGGGGAAGTTTGTCGGCAGCGTAGCCAGCGCCAATTGACTGACCAGACGATGACCTTCGTAGTCCCAGGCAATACCGGCGGCAGGGCCAAGGAAGAAAATCAGAGCCGACCCGATCGCGCGAAAAGAAAAGGCATTCATGATCCGACACGCATAGGCCAAAGCGTCCGAAACAAACGCTCAAGCCGCGCAAAGAGTCCCCTTTGGTATAGCGGCCCGGAAAAGCATTTCAAGCCGCAAGTTTTTCCATTCCCGTGCGCGCTTCGTGCGTTTCAACACTTAAACGCTTCAACGACTTCGATTCCCTGCGGCCAGGTTTCCTGCGGGACGAAACCGACCAGATTCTTCGCGGGCTCCAGGTCGAAATGCACGCGATGAATCGGTTTGCTGGACGCATAAACGATGGCGAAACGGATGTTGGTGCTGGCTTCCACGGCGCAGGCGAAAAAACGTCCGGCATCGCCCGGACTCAGGTAAACGTCCTGCGCCCATTCGCTCTCAGCGATTTCCTGAACCTGCTCCGGCGTGCGCGGACACCACCCGAGCCGCACCACGATGACGCCGATGCCGTGCGTTTCGGCGTAGCCGCGTCCAATGGCTTCCAGAAACATTTTTGTGGCCGCGTACCAGTAACGCGGACTGGGCGGGTCTTCCACGCGAACGGGCAGTTTTCCAGCCGTCCGCTGCCACCAGTTCACCTGTCCGCTGCTGGCCAGCACAAGCCGCCGCACGCCGCCGAGCCGGGCCGCCTCCATCACGTGATAAACCCCGACGATGTTATTGGGCAGAAGCTTCGTCGGGAAATCGTCGTCGTCGGGCGTGGCTGCCAGATGAATCAAAGTTCCTGCTCCGTCCGCGGCTCGATTCAATCCTTCCGGTTTG
>QHOP01000067.1 GCA_003219345.1 Verrucomicrobiota bacterium | reverse complement strand
TACCTTGGCAAAGGCGTTTCCAAGGCGGTCAGGAACGTGACTGAAAAAATTCTGCCCGCGCTGCGCGGCGTGGATGCGCTCGACCAGCTCACGGTGGATCGCCTCATGCTCGACCTCGACGGCACCGAAACGAAATCCAAGCTCGGCGCCAACGCGATTCTGGCGGTCTCGCTGGCGAATGCCAAAGCCGCCGCGGCGGCAGTCGGCCAGCCGTTGTTCAAATATCTTGGCGGCCCGAACGCCAAGGTGTTGCCCGTGCCGATGGCCAATGTCATTAACGGCGGCGCGCACTCGGATGCTCCGATTGATTTTCAGGAGTTCATGGTCGTGCCCAAAGGCTTCCACACCTTCTCCGACGCGCTAAGGGCCATCACGGAAATTTTTCACGCGCTCAAAGCGGTGCTGAAGAAGAAAGGCTTGTCCACCTCGGTCGGCGACGAAGGCGGGTTCGCGCCAAAACTCGACAGCGCGGAGGGGGCCATTGAGGTCATTCTCCAGGCGACCAAAGACGCCGGCTACAAGGCGGGCAAACAAATCTTCCTCGCGCTGGACGCGGCCAGTTCGGAATTCTACACCCGCAGCGGCAATTACGTTTTCAAGAAGAGCACCGGCCGCAAGCTCACGGGCGGAGAGCTGGTGGACCTCTACGCCAAACTCTGCGGCCAATATCCCATCTTCAGCATTGAAGACGGCTGCGCGGAGAGCGACTGGACCAACTGGAAGAAGCTCACGGACAAGCTCGGCGACCGAGTCCAGCTCGTCGGCGACGATCTGTTCGTGACCAACGTGAAGTTCCTGCGCAAAGGCATCGAGCAAGGCGTGGCCAATTCGATTCTCGTCAAAGTGAACCAAATCGGCTCGCTCACCGAGACGCTCGACGCCATTGAACTCGCGAAGGGCAACAGGTACACGGCCGTAATCAGCCATCGCTCCGGTGAAACCGAAGACGCAACCATCGCGGACATCGCCGTGGCAACCAACGCCGGCCAGATCAAAACCGGCTCGCTCAGCCGCACCGACCGCGTAGCGAAGTACAACCAGCTTCTCCGCATCGAGCAGTTGCTCGGCAGAAACGCGGTTTACGGCGGCAAGTCTTAAGACGCGAGTCGCGCGCATGACTGCCGGCAGCGTCTTGAGCAGGGGTTGAAAGAACGCGATGGCAAAGGGTTCCGTGTCAGCCGGTGCAACCGTTGACCTCGGTTCCTTCCTGAGGCAAAATCGGCGCGTTGGCAATGCGGAGTAACGCGTTGGTCATCAATGCGGATGAGGTTTTGTCCGGGCACTTCACCTGCTAACATCAGTTTTGCGGAAATTCGTTATGAAGACAAAGATGCCCAATCTGCGAAAGGCTTGCCGCTGGCGTGCGCTGCTTCGGCTCGCGTTCGTGGCAGCCCTGGTCCGTTTGCCGCTTCAGTTGCTGGGCAGCACGCTCGACAATGGTCTGATTGCCTGGTATCCCTTCACGGGCAACGCCAACGACGCCAGCACCAACGGAAACAACGGAACCGTTATGGGAGCGCAACTCACCACCGACAGAAACGGCGTGCCGAATCAGGCTTATCTTTTCAACGGCACGACCGACTACATCAACGTCGGTCAAGGGGTCAAACCCACCTTCCCCTTGACCATCACGGCCTGGATTTACCCGAGTGCTTCCGGCGTTGACGTGGATTCACACACGATATTCCGCAGCGGCACGTTCAACAGCACCGGAAACTTTAACGGCGTCATGTTCGCCTATAGTGGCAGGGGCTATCTTTATGGTATTATCGGCAGCGGGCCATTCTCTGATCCCAACAATTACCGCAGCCGGCAGATGACCTATCCTCCGAGTGTCATCTCGTCCAACCAGTGGACTCACGTTGCCCTGGCGTGGACTGACTTCCAAACCACGAAGTTTTACGTGAATGGGGTGTTGCAGGCTGATGGGACCACCGGCGACGGTTCCTCCGGCACGACGATTGGGACTTCGGCGACCGACGGAGCCATCGGGATCCGAGACAATCCGAGTTACCCGGCGCCGTTCGTGGGGAAACTGGATGAGATTCGAGTTTACTCCCGCGAGCTGACTCCCAGTGAGATCAACACCCTGGCCGTCGAACCGCCGCAGGTGGCGATCCAGCCCTCTTCAGTGACAACGAACGCGGGCGCCACGGTGGTATTCACGGCCAACGCCACCGGCGCGGCGCCGCTGACCTACCGATGGCAGGTCCAAGGCACGAACATCAGCGGGGCGACCACCAGCACGCTGACGCTCACGAACGTGAAACCCAGCGACTCCGGGACTTACCGGGTGGTCGTGAGCAACTCGGCCGGGACGAACTTTGCTGATGCCACCCTGACCGTGCCGGCGCAGGCCGTGAGCGCCATGCCCCAACAGTACACGAACGGCGTGTCGTTCACCGTCACCATCAGCGTGTGGCCGCCGACCAACACGTCCTTCTACACTATTCAGGATCAACCGCCGACCGGCTGGCCCGTGACTCAAATCAGCAACAATGGCACGAATTCAGGCGGGAAGGTGAAATGGGTCGTCTTCAACGATCCTGCACCCCGCGTTCTGAGTTACGTGATCACGCCGCCTGCTGGCGCCGTCGGCACCAACCTCTTCGCCGGAACGGCCACCTTCAACGGCGCAACCACTCTAACCATCACGGGTGTGCGGGACATTTATAACGAAATCGTGCGACTGTCGATCAGTGCGATGGACCTGTTTGGCGATGGCGTCCTCTACGCGAACCTGACCGTATTTGGCAAGGCCGGCGCGTCTTACCACATTCTCGTCACGGATGGTCTGGAGCAACCAAGTCCGTGGCGCACGAATGACACGGTCACCCTGAGTGGATCATCGGCGAATTGGTTCGATCAGGAGCCGATGACCAACGCCCGCAGGTTCTACAAGGCGCAAGCCGCTCCGTAATGCTGGCTTTCTGCGTCAATGAAGAAAGCCCGAGAATTTTTATTTCCTTATCTCGGTGCCTCCTAGGAGAATCAGGCGCAGACAACTGCGAACATTGCCCGCGACAGACAAAAACGAATTGACGGCCAGCGCGTTGGTGTTGGCGATGTTTGCGACCGATTGGCCGAAAAGCAGATCCATGCCAGTTAAACACTTCATGACGGAGGAATTCCACCATGCAACCCATCGTATCAGCCGCGGCCGTGCTCGTCTCTTTGGTCGTCGCGGCGTCGGCCGCCGCCGCCGAGCCGTTGGTCATCGAGATCTGGCCGGGCAAAGTCCCGGATGAGAACGGCAATATAGGCGCGGAAAGATTCCGCATGTCACCAGCGCTCGACCGCAAACAGGTCGAGGTCACCGAGCCGACCCGGATGATCACCGACGTCACTAAACCGACCCTCACGATCTATCGGCCCACAAAGGAAAAGGAGAGCGGGACAGCCATACTGATCTGTCCGGGCGGCGGTTATTGGAATCTCTACTGGCAACTCGAAGGCGAGGAAGTCGCTGAATGGTTGAACTCGATTGGTGTGACCGGGATCATCCTCAAATACCGGGTGCCGCGTCGCTCCGATGAGCCCCAGGGCGAACCCGCTCGTCGCCCGCTCCAGGACGCCCAGCGGGCCGTCAGTCTGGTACGGAGCAGGGCCGGGGAATGGGGCATCGGCCGAATCGGCATCGTCGGTTTCTCCGCGGGCGGCCATCTGGCGATTGCCACCGCGACCAGCTTCGATAAGCGAACCTACGAGCCGATCGATGACGTGGACAAAATCAGTTGCCGGCCCGACTTCGCCATTCCGGTCTATTCGGGTTACCTGAAGGCGAAAGACAAGGATGAACTCGCGTCGGGCCTCCGCATTCCGAGCGGGACGCCACCGATCTTCCTCGCGCACGGCGGGGACGACATCATCAGCCCTCCGGAGAACAGCGTGTTGATGTACCTCGCGTTGAAGCGGGCCGGCGTCCCGGCGGAGTTGCACGTCTATGCAGGCGCCGCCCACGACTTCGGTGTCCGCAAAAGCGACCATCCGTGCTCCACCTGGACGGAATCTTGTGCCAACTGGTTGCGGAACCAGGGATTCCTCCCCACCAACAAGAAGGAATAGTCATCCTAAGTGGAGTGCGTCCGGTAGCCCGAGGTTGCGAAGAACGGGCTATCTTGGGTTACGGTTCGGAAGATGGAAACAATCCCAATGGGGCATCGGCCACCAGCCCAAGGTCGGCGCGCCAGCGCCTACCTTGGGTGCGAATGGAAACAACGCCAACGGCGTTGTGGCTGATGCCATGCTCGAGGCCACAACCGCGTTGCGGTTGGGGATGTTTGGTGGACGGTGACTTCGTTGCGTCGCTGATTAGTTTCATGGCTCAACCCCTCATCTTAATCCTTTCCCCCAAGGGGGAGAGGAGACCGGCCGTGTGCGGCGCCTTTCGTCGTGGCGTTCGCGTGTTCGGCGCTCTGACTCCCTCTCCCCCATCGGGGGAGAGGGTTGGGGTGAGGGGGCAGGCTTGGGCAAGTAACTGTCGATTTCTTCCGTCCGGCCCGTCCGCTGCATCAGCGCGTGCCAGATTTCAAACCGCACCGCTTCGAGTTCGCCCCGCACCTGATGGTTCCAGAAACGCAGCAGCTTGATGCCTTGTCCGGCGAGGAACTGGTTTCGCTTTTGATCTCTCGCACGTTTGTCCGGAAAACCATGTCCGCCACCGTCAAGTTCAACGGCCAACTTGGCGAGTGTGCAGTAGAAGTCGAGGAAGTAGATGCCGCAAGGGTATTGGCGGCGAAACTTGAACTCGGCAAAACGTCGGTCGCGGAGCAAACGCCACAAGCGTTTCTCGGCATCAGTGGATTTCTTTCTGAGTTGGCGGGCCAAGCCGCGGGCCGCGGCTGTGCGAGTGCGGTGTTTGCCAAGTCGCCCCCTCACCCTGGCCCTCTCCCCCGATGGGGGAGAGGGAACATCCAGTGCGTCATTGTCGTTGCTCATGAGTTGCTCTTGGGATCGGGTTTGTATGCTTTCCCGCGAAGGATTTGCTTCGCCTTCGCCAAGACTTCGGCGGAGAGACGCGTTGCGCATCGGTGCTGGGCATCTTCGGACCTTTGCTCCACAACATCGCGCAGATTCAACCACTTTTCTTCTGCCGGTCGAGGCGGAGTTTGATCGTCTTGATCTCAAATGGATGCAGATCAAACTGCACGGTGTCGGTTTGAACCTTGAGCTTCGGCCCGGAATCTTCCAGCAGGTTCGACTCGTTGGCAGCAGCGACCCTGGCTCGCAGTTTGATCTTTACTGCCGAGGTTGCCTGGCCAGCGGCTTCATAAACTCGAAGTATGGTGGAGTTCCCAGGACACGGTTTCAGAGCCGTCAGCACCACGTTGTCGTGCGAGACTTCCAGCAATCCCCAGCGGCCAGGCAAAAGGCCGGTGTGCGGCGCGACTTTGCGCGCGAGCAACGGATGATTGAACTCCAGCGCGGCGCGATAAACTTCGGCCGCGCGCCAGTCGCCGGCGTGCGGGACAAGCGCATAGCGGAAGGTGAGCCGTTTGCCGATCTCGAAACCAGTGTCGGAACCCATGCCCGGCTCGTAGCCGCCGCCGAAGCCGTAAGCGCCGAGGTTGTGCGATCGCATCAGCGAAAGCATCAAGGTGCCGTCAGCGACGAGATTGCCGGGCAGGCCGAAATTAAGCAGGGCCACTCCGCGGAGTCCGCCGCTGTAATCCACCCACTGCTGCGCCGGGAACTCAATGCCAGTGGGCCGCGCGATCGCTCCGAACGGAATCTCCTGCACGTTGCGTCCATCCTGGATCGACGTCGGGAAAAGCGCCAGGTAACGGACGTATTTCTCGTTGCTCACCAGTTCGGTCTGAATGTCGATGCGGCGCACGCCAGGGTAGAGCCGGACGCGAGTGGCAAAAGTGCCGTTCGCCAACGGGTGCGCGACGCTAAACTCGGAGAAGACAGAGCCGTGGCGCACCACTCCATTTGTTCCTTGATAGTCAGTGCTGAATTGCGCCGCGCCGGGCTTGGGCACAGCCTGCCGGTTCGTCATCGCAACGTGGCTCGCGCCGTCGAGGCCGCGATACAGTTCCCACAAATCGCCTTTGTCCACCTCACGCGCCACCACGTTGGCCGGTCCGCTCAGGACTTCCCACTGCTGCGGCTTGTCGAACAAACTCGTCATGGCGCCATTGGCGAAGTCGAACGCAACACGGTAGTACTCGTTCTCGATGAACCCGATGCCTCGGGACTCCTCACTCGCTTCGTTGGCGCCAGTCGCAGCCGAGTGCCGGGGAATGACTCGATAAGTGGCGTACCCAAGCGCAGGCACGTCATACGCCGCGAAAAAAATCCGCGCCCGCCTGATCCCGCGGGCAGCGTCACGGTCCGCCCGGAGAATCTGCAAGGCCGCCGGCTTCCCGGCGGCGTCCACGAGGCCGATGTCGAGCACGCCGGGTTCGCTGAAGCCGATCTCGACTTCGGCGACATCCGTGCGTTCCCAGCCCAGCGGGTTGAACACCGCGACGGGGATGCCCTCGCCGCGCGTGTCAATGCGGGCCGCGAGACGTTCCCAGCCTGCGTCGATCATTTCCTCGGCCAGTCGTTGCGAGAAATCGTAGCTGCGCACCGTGTCTTCGTAAACGTGATCGGTCATCACGCCGGAGGCGAGGTCATGAGTCTGGTTGAAGAGCACCGGTTCCCAGGCGCGCCACAGCATCGAGTCGTCGGTGGCAGCCGACGTAAGGAAGCTCTGGTTGGTTCGGATTTCGGATTTCGGATTTCGGATTTTGGAGTGAGCCTCCTCACGTCGGTTGCTGCGAGGTTCATCGGACGGAGTGCCGAGCCAGGCCACGAGCGCGGCCAGCTTTTCGGCGGTCACGAGCAGACGTTCGATTCTCCGCGTGGCTTGTTTCAACTCGATGCGGCTGCTGTAGGTGCCCTGGAAGATGGGATTGAAATCATTCGTCACGACCGGCTGGTGCGCGCGGCGGGCGACGATCCCGGCAAACTCGCTCGGCACGGCGGTGCGAATGGTGAAAGGAGCGTCCGGCTGCCGATTGAAGGCCGCGATCAATGGCGGCACATAATCCTCCGGCTCCGAAACATCCACGCCTGCCAGGCCGACGCGTTCCGGGGCGGCCGCGTGAGGAGTCAGGCGATCAAACCGGCTTTGGAAAAACTTCGTGAACTCCGGAAGGCTGCGCGGCGGTCCGTAGAAGAGCCCGTAGAACCCCGGCAGCCAGAACGCGGGAATCTCCGTGCCATCAATGCCGCGCCACCGGAACTCGGACGGCAGTTTGTCGTGTGGAACTCCGCGACAAAACCAGAAGGATTCGAAGCCCGCTTGTCGCAGGAGCTGCGGCATCTGCGGATGATGCCCGAATGTGTCGAGCAACCACGCCACAGTGGCCTCGTGTCCGAACTGTTCGCGGCAGTAACGCTGGCCGTATTGCATCTGCCGCACGAACAACTCGCCGCCCGGTTTGACCACGTCCGGCATCACGTCCATCCCGCCGACGATCTCGAGCCTGCCCTGGGCGACAAACTCGTGAAACGCCGCAGCCTCTTCCGGGTAACGCTCCAGGAACGGCTTGAAATACGCGACTTGATCGAGCGTGAACTTGTAATCGGGATACGCCTTCAGCAATTGCAGCGCCTTCAGAATGTGCGGCAATCCCATCTCCAAATAATCTTCCCGCGTTTTGAAAACGGCGCCTTCCCAGTGCGTGTGTGGAATGTAGTAAAGCGTGGGTTTGTTCGTGATGCCGGGGGTCTGGGCGCAAAGGCCGGAAAGAACAATCAGCAGCGTGCTCAGGATGAACGAGCCGGAGAGCCCTCTGCGCGCGAGCGCGCTCTTGCCGGTCCTGCTCGTGCAGCGGCGTAGGACGAAGGCGACGAGCTTGCGTTGTTCAGTCTTTGCCACGGTTCTGGCCTATTGCGTTGGACGCTACATCTATCCTCTAGCGCACGTCCTCGTCCATGCGAATCAGCCGGGCCTTCGGCAAAAATCTTTTCAATCGAAACCGCCGCTTTCCATCACCGGCAGATTGCATTGAGCCTCCGGCGGACCGGTCAGACGTATTCCAACGCCGTCGTCGAGAGACATCTCTGCGTCCCGGCCACCACGCGCAATTGGAACACCATGGAAGCCATCCGCGAAGTTTTGGAAAAATAGAAGCCCGACTCTGCGATCCGAAACGGCAACCTCCGAGAAAAACCTTCTACCATTCGCCGCGGGGTTGTGATGAAATGGCGACATGATCAGAACCGGCGCATGCATCCGTAGAGTGGTGTCCCTAACGCTTCCTTACAATGACGCCGAGCAAGCTGGAAACAGCAGCGCCCTCACCCTGCCCTCTCCCCATCGAATGGGGAGAGGGTGGCCGAAGGCCGGGTGAGGGGAAGGCGCACAGTTCACATTGAATGGGCATTTCTGTGACATGACACCAGCTTTGGTCCTCGCATTGGTAGGAGTCGCGGCGCCGGTGGATTATGTCCGCGACGTGAAACCCATCTTCGCAGAGAACTGCTGTCGCTGCCACGGCGCGCTGCAGCATAAGGGGGGTCTGCGGTTGGATACGGCGGCGTTTGCGCTCAAGGGCGGGGAATCGGGTCCGGCCTTCAAGCCGGGCAAAAGCGCCGAGAGCCTGATTCTTCAAGCGATAAAAGGCACTCACCCGGAAATACCACGGATGCCTTACAAGAAGCGCGCGTTGAGTCAGGCGCAGATCGCGGTGATCGAGCAGTGGATCAATCTAGGCGCTCAAGCCCCCGCGGACGAACAGCCGGAAAAGTCAAAACATTGGGCGTTTGTCCCGCCGGAACGTCCTGCGCCACCATCGGTCAAGCGCCAGGCATGGGTCCGGAATTCCATCGACGCGTTTATTCTCGCTCGGCTGGAGAAGAACGGCATCGCGCCATCGCCGGAAGCGGAGACGCCTACGAGCGGCTGGTGGACCGCCTGTTGGCGGCGCCGCACTACGGCGAGCGCTGGGGCCGCCGTTGGCTCGACGCCGCCCGCTACGCCGACAGTGACGGCTTCGAGTCGGACGCGGGTCGGCCGTTCGCCTGGCGCTACCGGCACTGGGTCATCGACGCCCTTAACTGAGACGTGCCTTTCGACCAGTTCACCGTGGAACAACTGGCCGGCGACCTGCTGCCCGGCGCGACCATCGAGCAGAAGATCGCCACGGGCTTTCATCGCAACACGCAGATCAATCAGGAAGGCGGCATTGACCCGGAGCAATTCCGCGTCGAGTCGGTGGTGGACCGCGTGAACACCACGGCGACGGTGTTTCTCGGCGTCACCCTCGCCTGCGCGCAATGTCACGACCACAAGTTCGACCCGTTCACACAGCGCGAGTATTACCAGATGTTCGCCTTCTTCAACAACACGGTGGAGGACGGGCACGGCAAAGGCACACCGGGCGGCGTGTTGGAAATCCCCGGCGAATTCGAGCCGGCGGACAACATCCAGAAGGAACTCGATGAACTCGAACAGGATTTGGATCGCTATCTCGACACCCAGGGCAGCGCGCTGCAACAGTGGGAACAGTCGCTCGCGCCCGACGCGGCGAAACTGAAGCCGGAGGTCCGTAACGCCCTGCAAGTCGCGGCGCGCGAGCGGACCCGGAAACAGAAGCGAATCGTTTACGCGGCATTCAAGGCGGACGATCCCGAGTTCAAGTCCCGCAACGCGAAGCTCGCGAAGCTCGAGAGGCGCGAGCCCAGGCCGGTGACCACTTTGGTCATGATCGAACAAAAGGAGCCGCGCGAAACGCACGTGCTCATCAAGGGCGACTTCACGCGTCCGGGCGAACGGGTCACACCCGGCGTGCCGGCGAGTTTGGAGCCGCTCGTAGCCGCCGACATGAGTCGGCGCGATGAACCTCGTAGCAGCCGACGTGAGGAGACTCATTCTGAAATCCGAAATCCGAAATCCGAAATCCGAAATAGCGAGAGCCTCCTCAGGTCGGCTGCTACGGTTCAGGGGCTCAATGCGCGAAATTTTTCGGGAAAATCTCTCCCCGGGGGAGAGGGCCGGAGTCAGGGAGAGCCAACCCTCAAACACCCTGTCGCTCTGCCGAACCGCCTCGATCTGGCGCGTTGGATTGTCGCCACGAATAATCCGCTGACGGCGCGGGTAATCGTGAACCGCGTTTGGCAACAATATTTCGGCAGGGGCATCGTGGAGACGGAAAATGATTTCGGCGCGCAGGGCATTCCGCCAACGCATCCGGAACTGCTCGACTGGCTGGCGTGCGAGTTCGTTTCTCCGGTTGAATCGTTGAATCGTTCAACCGTTGAAACGGCTGCCGGCTCAACGATTCAACGCTTCCACGCTTCAACGTCCTGGTCACTTAAGCGCCTCCACCGCCTCATTGTGACCTCCGCGACCTATCGCCAGTCCTCGAACATGCGGCCTGACCTGCGCGACCTTGACCCGAACAACAAGCTGCTCGCCCGCCAGTCGCGATTACGGCTCGACGCCGAGGTTGTCCGCGACGTGGCGTTGGCCGCGAGCGGCCTCCTGTCGCTCAAGATGGGCGGCCCTCCGGTGTTCCCGCCTCAACCGGACGGCGTCATGACACTCGGCCAGGTGAAGCGCGAATGGAAGAGCAGCGCGGGCGACGGCCGTTATCGGCGGGGCATCTACACGCACTTCTGGCGCGCCACGCCGCACCCGGCGCTCACGGTGTTCGACGCGCCGGACGGTTTCAGCGCCTGCACGCGCCGGCTACGATCGGACACGCCGTTGCAGGCCCTCACGCTGCTGAACGACCGGCAATTCTACGAACTGGCCCGGGGCCTCGCCGCCCGCGTCCTGAAGGACGGACCAAACTCCGATATGGAACGCCTCGCTTACGCTTTCCGCCTCTGTGTCGCCCGGAACCCGGAAGATGCCGAGAAGAGGCGGCTCGACGAACTGTTGACTCAACAAATCACCACCGTGGATGGTAACGCAGATTTGAAACGAACCGAAGCGTGGACGACTGTGGCGCGAGTATTGTTGAATCTGGACGAAACGATCACCAGGGAATGACGAAATACGAATGACGAATGACGAAAGAAGCTCGAATCACGAATTACCAAAGACCCAACACGGCAGAAACGGTTGACTCGGTCGAAGAGGCATTTTGGCGACGAGCAGAAACATCCGAGGCGTGCGTCCTCTGGCAGCAGGCCAACGAGTTGCAGTTGATTTTCGCAAGCATCTGGCGGAAACGACTCTGTGAACAGGCTCAACCACAACCTGATTTTTATGTTGATTTCGTGCTTTGGCATTCTTTCGGATT
>QHOP01000556.1 GCA_003219345.1 Verrucomicrobiota bacterium | reverse complement strand
TCAATATCCCGGCAGTTGTCTTTCTAAATCTCATGCGTGGATTGCTGGAAGGCACGCGCCGATTTGGCTGGGCCGGAGCGGCGAGATTTATCTTCTTTGCGGTGCAAGCCGGCGGCTTCGCAAGCCTCTGGTTTACCGGCCGGCTGACCGTGGCGACGGCGGCCTTTACCATGATCGCTTCGCAAACGACGTCAATGCTGCTGGCGCTGATTTCGGTCCGGCTGCAACTACGGCCCTCCTGGCAGCCAAGCTGGCGCGAATTCAAAAATTCCATCCACTACGGCTTTCGCGATTATGCCGGCGGCGTCGCCGACTACGCGACGTTGCGTCTGGATCAGGTGATGCTCGGCGGAATGGCGTCCAGCACGGCGATGGGTCTGTATGTAGTTGCGGTTCGACTCTCAGAATTGACCACCTTTGTGGCTGAAGCGGCGGCCGATGCGCTGATGCCTGAAGTTGCGTCGTCGCGCGAGAGCGAACATGCAGAGGCGCTGCTGGCGCGGACGCTGCGGCTGACGATTTACGCCAACGTTATTGTCCTGGTGCCGTTGTGGCTCGTCGCGCCGCGGATGCTGCGGCTACTGTTTGGTCATAACTTTGAGCCTGCCACGGGGGCGTTTCGTTGGCTTCTGGTAGCCGCGGTTGTCTGGAGTGCAAGCGCCATCGTCATGCGTGGACTGCAGGGCTTCGGCCATCCCGGATTGACGACGATTGCGCGTTTCCTGTCAGCGGTGGTTACTGCGGGCGCGTTGCTGGTGCTGCTGCCGCGAATGGGAATCACGGGCGCAGCTGTCGCTTCGCTAATTGGTTACAGCGTGATGTTCGGCGTCGGGCTGTTTGCTCTGATTCATCGACGGCAGCTTAGATTCTGGCCTTATCTGCGGCCCCAGCGACGCGACATTCCGATCGCGAGATTGAAAGCGCTGGCCAGTTTGAGTTTGTTGAGCGCGCGAGGTGGGGAGAGTTAAGGAGCCGGAAGAGAAGAGTTTTGAGCGCAGCAGTTGAAAATATTCGTCGACCGCGAAAGCTGGCGATCCTTTGGATAGCGCCGATTCAGGCGGCCGGCATCTTTACGGTTTGGGCGATCGCCGGCGGCGGGCAAACTCTGCGCGCCTGGATTCTTACTGCGTTGCTGTGGCTGATGACGCTGCCTTTGCTGTTTGGTTTGGAAGGCACTCTGCTGGCGATGCTCCTGTTCGAACCGTTTCGCGGTCTGATTCGTCGCGCCCAATACCTGTTCATTAACTACTCAGGAGAAGATCCGATCCACTTGCTGACGCCGGCAGTAACCCTGCTGGCGCTGGCGGTTCTGCTCAGGAAAAAAAGGCTGCACATATTTTGGGCGACGCCGCTGGCAGGTTCAGTTTCCGTGCTGGGGCTGATCTTTCTTCTCGAAATATTCAATCCGCTACAAGGAAGTTTGTTCGTCGGACTAACAGGCGCGTTGTTCATGCTGGTGCCGCTCGTCTGGTTTTATTTCGGCCAGTCGATAAACGAAAGGTTCCTGCGGACGGCACTGTCTGTGACGGTTGTGCTCGGGATTCTGGCCTCAGCTTACGGCCTCTATCAATTGATTTTTGGATATCCCAACTTCGAGCAATATTGGATCGACAACACGGATTTCTATGCGTCGATCGCCGTCGGCCACGTCAAGCGAGCGCTGGCCAGCTTCAGCAGCGCCGAAGAGTGGGGGCGTTACACCGAGGTTGGCGCAATCGTTTCCTTCGGATTTATGTTCGCTGCGCGGTGCCTGGTCGCGCGAATCGGTTGGCTGGTCTGCGCGCTGGCGCTGGTGACTGCGATTTTTCTAAGCGGCCAACGCACGGCGGTGTTCGGCTTTGTGGTAGGTCTGTTCACGCTGATGCTTCTGGGCGCGCGCAATTGGCGCTGGGCGGCGGCGCGCCTGACGATGTTGCTTGTGCCGCTGGTCCTGGTTTTTGTTTTTGTGACGCCGCCAAGCAATGACGAGGAATGGACCAAGGAGGAGACCGAAACGGTCAGCACGCTTCTGACCCACACGCAGCGAGGGACGCTGAAACCGGCCGAAGAGGAAAGCCTGCGCGTGCGCCTCGAGAACTGGTCGTTCCTGATTACCTCGGTGATTCCTTACCGTCCTTTGGGCACGGGGCTGGGCGCCGGATCGCTGAGCGATATCAGGGCCAATCCCAACTCAGACTTGCCGCCGATCGATAACTTCATTCTGGTGCTGGCGCTCGCCTGCGGAATTCCGGGCGCGCTCCTTTTTTCGTGGATTCTGGCGCGGGCGACCTGGCTTTCTCTGCGGCTCGCACGCAGCGCCCTGCCGGATGATCGCAATGCCAGTCTCAATCGAATTGTCGCGGCAATCATGCCGGCTTTGATTCTGAACAGCATTTTTGGACTGACCTTCTCGATCTATTCGGTGGCGCCGATT
>QHOP01000555.1 GCA_003219345.1 Verrucomicrobiota bacterium | reverse complement strand
CAAGCTGGTCGAAGGGACGTAGCAAGCGATATGCTTTTTACTCCTGCCCAAACTCTCGTTGCCGTGGCGTCAGCGTCAGCAAGGCGGACATGGAAGGCAGCTTTGTGGCATACTTGGAGCGGATGCAACCGAAGCAACGATACGTGACGCTGTTCAACGAAATCGTCTTGGACGTGTGGAAAGAGAAGCAGGCGCAGAATCTCGCCCTGAGCGTCAGCTTGAAGGCGCGGATTGAGGATTTGCACGACCGCAAGGAACGGCTCGAAGAAGCCTTCCTCTACGAGCGGGCGGTTGACCGAGAAACCTACGAGCGGCAGCGGGACAAGCTCAACGAGCAAATCGTGTTGGCCGAAATGCAGGAGCGTGACGCCAAGCTCGAAGGCTACGACGTGGAAGCGGTGCTCGCCTTTGCGGAACACGTCATCCTCAACGCGGCACGGCTCTGGACAGAGTTTTCGAGCGACCAGAAACAGCGATTGCAAACGGTGCTTTTCCCCGAAGGCGTGACATTTGCGGACGGAAAATTTGGAACCGCCGCAACCTGCCCGCTTTTCAAGCTCTTAGAGAAGCCCGAAGGCGAGAAGTCAAGTCTGGCGACCCTAGCGGGAATCGAACCCGCGCTACCGCCGTGAAAGGGCGGTGTCCTAACCGCTAGACGATAGGGTCGTCAGGGCGGTCAAAATACAAGCGCCCGTTCCGCGCTGTCACGCGGAAAAACGATCACGGGAGTTTTCCATCGAGACAATTGCGCAGAATTTTCGCCAAAGCCTCCGGATGATAGGGCTTTTGAAGGAACACAAAATTTTTGCTCGTCGCCAGGCCGGGTCCAACCAAATCCATGCTGTAACCGCTGGCGTAAACGACCTTCAAATCGGGCTTTTCCTGCAAAAGTTTTTCGGCCAACTCGCGTCCACTCAGACTTCCCGGCATAACCATGTCCGTCAACAACAGGTTGATTTCGGCTGAATGTTGTTGCCAGATCGGCACCGCTTCGTCCCCCGACGCGGCCGCCATGACCTGATAGCCCAGTCGCTGCAAAATCCCTTTCGCCATGACCAGCACGGCAGGCTCGTCCTCGACCAGCAGAATTGTCTCAGTGCCTCCGCGGACAGCGGGTCTCTCCGCATTCTGAGGCGGAGCGGTGACTGCCCTCGAACCGGCCGGCAAAAAGACCGTGAAAGTCGTTCCGTGCCCGAGCTGGCTTTGTACTTCAAGCCAACCTTGATGCTGTTTCACGATGCCGTACACCGTGGCCAAACCGAGTCCTGTCCCTTTGCCGGCGGTCTTGGTGGTAAAGAACGGCTCAAAAATCCGCTGGAGTGTCGCTTCGTCCATGCCGCAACCGGTGTCGGTGACTGCCAGAGAAACGAACCGGCCCGTGCGCGCTTCGGGATTGCGCCGCACGTGCGCCTCATCAACGTCAGCCGGCCTGGTGACGATGGTGAGTTGTCCGCCCTCCGGCATGGCATCCCGGGCATTGATGGCCAAATTCATCACGACCTGTTCCATCATGCCTAGCAATTTCCCCACGTTATTGATCAGCTCGTTCAGATCGATGTTCCGAACGTGGAGGACCTGTTTGCGGCTGAAGGTCAGCAGTTGACGAGTCAAGTGCGAGGCGCGATCAGTCGCCAAGGCGATTTGTTTGAGCGCTTCGGCCATCTCCGGTTTGATGTCCTTTTCCTCCATCAAGAGCGTTGAGTAACCCTGGACGACACCGAGCAAATTGTTGAAGTCATGAGCGACGCCGGCGGCCAGTTGGCCGATGGATTCCATCTTTTGCGCCTGCCGCTGTTGCGACTCCAGGCTGAGCCGCTCGGTGAGATCGCCTGCGTCACCGGGCGCCGTCTCTTCGGCGCGGATGCGCTCCAGCGCGGCGCCGCAATGGTCGGCCAGCGCCTGCAGCGTATCCAGGTCCTCCTGATCGTAGGCGGCCGGCGCGTAGCTGTGAATGGACAGAAAGCCGACCAATTTGGTTCCACTTCGGATGGGTACGTACATCAGCGAGGCCGATAAGCGGGCTCGATCGCCGAACAAAATGTAGTCCGTGTGCGAACTGGACGGTCCCGAACGCAAAATCAACTGCGCGCCCTCTTTGATCACCCGCTGCATGATCGGGCTGGGTTCAGGCCCGGAATACGTCGGGGGGACCTCCGCTGGCCGGCCATTGACCGTGTCGATGTTCAGGATGGGCCTGATCCTGTTCTCCTCAGCCGAGTAAAGGTCGAGGCTGCACGCGTCCCAACCTGACAACTCGTGCGCGACCCCGGCAATGACGCGGGCGGCCTCGTTGGGCGTATGTGCCGCGCCCAATTCCTTGCCCAGTTTCAAAAAGGCGACGCTGCGGACCTCCGCCCGCTGGTGAGCGGCAATTTCATTCTTCAATTCGTCGCTGGCCTTCGTCAATCGCTCCCGATGCTGTTTCAATTCATCCTGGAGCTTCGCCATCTCCTCAACCCGATCCTTCAAGCGCGCTTCGAGCTCCTCGCGGACCTTCACCAGGTGCTGTTCGAGCTTGTGGCGTTCCGCCGTCTCCGCTTTTATTTGTTCCCGGACTTTGGCCAACTCGTTCGTTCGCTCGTTGACCCTCAACTCCGCCCCATCGCGCTCCTGCCGGAGCGCTTCCTCCGCCTTTTTACGCTCGGCCAAGGCGGTTTTCAACTCATCGCCGGCCTTGACCATTTCGGCCATATACTCCTTCACGCGCCGACTGACGTCCTCGCGGGTTTTGAGCAATTCCTCCTCCAAACGTCTGCGCTCGGCGATTGCGGTCTTCAACTCCTGATTGACCTCACCCAGTTCGGCAGTGTGTTCTTTGAGCCGATGAGCCAGCTCTTCCTTTGCCTTGCCCAGCTCATGCTCGAGGTGTTTGCGTTCCGCGTTCTCGTTCCGCAATTCCTCGCCGTCCCTGCTGAGTTGCGCCGTCAACTCCTTGATCCGCGCTTCCAGGTCGTGTTGGGCCTTTTGCGACGATTCCGCCACGCGCTTTCTTTCGCTGATCTCGGCCTGCAACGATTTATCCGCTTTGGCCGACTCGTCGGTGTGCAGCCTGGTCCTCACCTCCAGGTCATGTTGCGCCCTGTGCAGCGCTTCGGCGGTGCGTTTGTGTTCGGCTGCCTCGGCGCGCAGTGCTCGCTCCGCTCCGGCCAGTTCGTCGGCGTGCTGTTTGGCCCGTGCCTCCGCTTCAAACTGCGTCCTCTGCAAGGCTTCGGCGGTCCGCTTCCGCTCCGTGATCTCCGTTTGCAACGTTCTGTCGGCCCTGGCCAGCAGCTCGGTGTGATGTTTCGCGTCCAGTTCGATCTGCGCGTGCGCCTTTTCCAACGCCTCCTCCACCTGCTTCTTCGCCGACTGTTCCGCTTTCAACTCTTTGGCAATCCTGGCCAACCCATCCTGCTGCTGCTGCGTCTGTTTCTCCAGGTCTTTGCGAAGTTTTCGTAACGCCTCTTCTTCTTCCTTGCGGCGATGGACCTCGGTCTGCATCGCCTCTTTCGTCTTGTCCAATTCGGAGGTGAACTCCTGGACCCGCGCGGCCAGTTCATCGCGGGTCTTGACGAGCTGACCCTCGGCCTTTTGACGGCTGGCAACTTCGGCCTTGAGTTCATCCGCAACTTTGCCCCGTTCGGCCGATTGCTGGCGCAACCGCGCGTCCAGATCAGCCCGCGCCTGCTGAAGCGTTTGTTCGACTTTCTTGCGCTCGGCAGACTCCGCTTGCAGCAGCTTGCCGGTCTTGTTCAGCTCACCCGTCAGATCGCGAACCTGCGCTTCAAATTTTTTCCGCGTGTCGGCCAACTCCGCTTCCAGGGTTTTCCGGCCGGTCAAATCGGCCACCATCCAGAGCGAACCTTTGAATTCCCCGCCCTCGGCGCGCACGGGCGCCGCCGAAAGAGAGGTCAGACACTCAGACCCGTCCTTGCGCCGGAAGCGGAATTCGTTTTTGACTTCCTTGCCTTCCCGTTGCTGCGCGAAGAGGTGTTCGGCGTCGCGGTGGGCGGATTCGGGGAGAAAATCGATCACCGCACGGTTGGCCAACTCCTCTACCTGGTAGCCGAGGATCGCGGCCATCTGCGGATTCACATAGTCGGTGCGGAACTGGGCGTTGAGCAACCAGGCGCCTTCGTTGGCCGCCTTGACCACCCGTTGGAAGCTTTCCTGGCTGCCGCGCAATCCATCCTGCAGTTCCTTGCGCTCAAAAAACTCCTTCATCTGTTTTTCGGCGACGGTCAACCGCACCTGCAGCGCGCTGAGATCATAC
>QHOP01000066.1 GCA_003219345.1 Verrucomicrobiota bacterium | reverse complement strand
CCGGGAAAGTTCCGAGTTCCGAGTTCCGCGTTCCGAGTTCGCAGCATTGGGCCTTCCACCCGCCGAAGGAACCGCCTGTTCCAAAAGTCAAAGAATGGCGCTGGCCGCAAACGCCGATAGACAATTTCATTCTCGCGAGACTGGAAGAAAACGGATTGCAGCCCTCAACGCCGACGGACAAACGCACGTTGATTCGCCGGGCCACTTACGATTTGATCGGCCTGCCGCCGACGCCGGAAGAGGTGGACGCGTTTCTCAAGGACCAGTCGTCCGAAGCTTTCCCGCGGGTGGTTGAGCGTTTGCTGTCGTCGCCGCGCTACGGCGAGCGCTGGGGCCGATACTGGCTGGACGTGGCGCGTTATTCGGATACCAAAGGCTACATCTATACTGACCGCGAGGAAGGCCGCTTTGTGCATTCGTACGCCTATCGCGACTGGGTCATCCACGCCTTCAACCAGGACATGCCTTATGACCAGTTCCTTCGACTCCAGGTCGCCGCGGATCAAATCGTAGGACAGGCTTCCAGCCTGTCTCCATCTTTGGCGGAAGGAAATTCAGAGACAGGCAAGATGCCTGTCCTACAGAACCCCGATGATTTAGCCGCGATGGGTTTTCTCACATTGGGCCGTCGCTTCCTCGGCGTCGTGCATGACATCATCGACGATCGTATCGACGTTGTCATGCGCGGCACGCAAGGGTTGACCGTCGGCTGCGCCCGCTGCCACGACCACAAATACGACCCGATTCCGACGAAGGATTATTATTCTTTGTATGGCGTTTTCTACGGCTCGACGGAGCGCGCCTTGCCGCTCGCGGCAAATCTGGAGCAGGACAGACGCTACGCGGAGTTTGTGAAGGGCCTGCACGAGCGCGAGGAGAAGTTGGACTCGACGTTCAAGAAAAAGTGTGAAGAACTTTCCGACCGCCTGCGCAATCAAAGCGTCGATTACCTTACTGCCGTGCTCGAGGTGGATAAATTACCGAGCGAAGAATTTTATGCGATTCGCGGGCCAAATGATTTGAATCCGACCATCGTTCGGCAGTGGGAGACGTACCTGCGGCAAACTGCCAGACAGCTTCATCCCGTGTTCGCGCTCTGGCATGAATTGGAGAAAGTGCCGTCGAAGGATTTCACGGAAAGGGCCTCTGAGCTCATCAAATCCTTTTCAACCCAGACAAACGCAACGTCTGGTTGGGCTTTGCAACAACCCACCGCTGACCCCTCCCAGGAGGGGAACTCAGCAGGGGCGTCCTCAAGCCGGCTCCCCTCCAACGGAGGGGCTGGGGGTGGGTTCATCGACTCGGCGCGTGGCCAAAAAAACCAGGCGTTTACGCGCCAACTCAATCCCCTCGTGTTGCAGGCCTTCGCAACGAATCCGCCGGCTTCGATGCGTGATGTGTCGAAGCGTTACGGCGAACTGCTCGTCAACGCGCAGCAAACATGGCTTGCTCTGGTGAAGAAAGCCGGGGAAGACAAAACTCCGGTCCCGTCGGCTTTACCCGACGCAAATCAGGAGGAATTACGGCAAGTGCTTTACGCCGCAGACGCGCCTGTGCTCGTGCCGCATGGCGCCATCGTTGATTTGGAATGGTTCTTCGATGAAGCAGGGCGCGCCGCCTTACGCGGTGGTTCTTGAAGACCGCCCCACGCAGCGGAATCCGCGCGTGTTCATTCGCGGCAATCCGGTCAATAAAGGCGAGGAGGTGCCACGTCAGTTTCTCGAGCTCCTCGCGGGCAAAAAACGGAAGCCGTTCACCCATGGCAGCGGACGACTGGACCTGGCCAATGCCATCGCCAGCAAAGACAATCCACTCACCGCCCGCGTCATGGTCAATCGCATCTGGCTGCATCATTTCGGCGCCGGGCTGGTGCGCACACCGAGCGATTTCGGCACGCGCTGCGAACCGCCGACGCATCCTGAACTGCTCGATTGGCTCGCCTGCCGGTTCATGGCGGACGGTTGGTCTATAAAGAAACTGCATCGGCTCATCATGCTGTCGGCGGTGTATCAGCAGAGCAGCGACGTAGCGCAGGCTTACAGCCTGCAAGTGGCGAAGCTTTCAGCTTCATTTTCGATGAGGCACGATGCCTCGCAAGCGGCAGACAAAATGCCTGCTCCGAAAATGAGATCGGAAGAAACTCCCGCCCTCACCCCAGCCCTCTCCCCCAGGAGAGGGGGAAGCATCCGCAGTCCAAAGGAATTTTCATCCTCTTCAATGTGGAGCCTCCTTACGTCGGCGGTTGCCCTTGATCCCGAAAACCGCCTGCTCTGGCATTTCAATCGTGAACGATTGGACTTCGAGTCCATGCGCGACTCGCTGCTCGCCGTGTCCGGCGAACTGGATATGAACGCAGGCGGCAAACCGGTCGAGCTCTTCAAGAAACCGTCCGCCCTGCGACGCACGGTTTACGGATTCATTGACCGCCAGTTTCTGCCGGGGGTCTTTCGCGTGTTTGATTTCGCGAACCCGGACATGCACAATCCGCAGCGTCTCGACACCACCGTTCCGCAGCAGGCGCTGTTCTTCATGAATAGTCCGTTCGTGGTCGAGCGCGCCCGATCGTTGACCTCTCGACCCGAGGTGGCTGCGCTCAAGAAGCCCAAACAGCGCATCCAAGACCTTTACCGGCTTGTTTTCCAACGGCCGGCGACGCCGCGACAAGTTGAACGGGGCAGACGGTTTTTGGCCGAAGCGGACGCCCTGCCGCCGCCGGAACCGCCCCAGCCGGTTGTTTCGCCGTGGCAGTACGGCTTTGGCGAATACGACGAGCAAACGCAGCGTGTGAAAAGTTTTGTGCCGTTGCCGCACTTCGTTGACGAATCGTGGCAGGGCGGTCCCAAGTGGCCGGACGAGAAACTTGGTTGGGTGCGTCTCACTGCCGAAGGCGGACACGCGGGAAACGATTTGCAACATGCCGCCATTCGCCGCTGGACAGCCCAGCACGACGGCGTTGTTTCCGTGAGTGGAACGCTGGCCCATGAACACAAGGAAGGCGACGGCATTCGCGGCCGCATTGTCTCCAGCCGCGCGGGCTCGCTCGGGAGCTGGACACTGCACAACGACAAGGCCGAAACGAAAATCGAATCGCTCGAGGTCAAAAAGGGTGACACGATTGATTTTGTCGTGGACTTCAATGCCAACCTCAACAACGACGACTTCAAATGGGCGCCGGCGATAAAGTTGAAGGAACAACCCGTCGGCGGTTCTTCGGCCGAATACGCCGGCGAGTGGGGCGCGAAAAAAGATTTCAGCGGGCCGCCGGAGCCGCCGCCCAAACCGCTCAGTCCCTGGGAGAAATACGCGCAGGTGTTGCTGCTCTCGAACGAGTTTATGTTTGTGGACTGATTCAAAACCACGGATGCACACAGATGAACACGGATCAAAAGACACGAATTACACCGATTATCACTAAGGGAGCTCAAGAGGCGCAACAGTGGCGAAAATAAATTTTCCAAGAGCAACCTTTTCTTCCTATCCGTGTCCATCCGTGTTAATCCGTGGTTGAAAAGTTCATGAATGCCGAAGCCCGCCTTGCCGAATTGAAACTGGAACTCCCGTCCGCGCCCAAACCGGTCGCGGTGTACAAACCGCTGGTGACTTGCGGCAACCTCGCCTACGTCTCCGGCCACGGCCCGCTCAAGTCGGACAAAACAATGATGACCGGGCGCGTGGGTCAGGAGCTTGACCTGGAAGCGGGCAAAGCGGCCGCGCGTCAGACTGGCCTGGCGATCCTCGCCACGCTTCGGAGCGAACTGGGCAGCCTCGACCGCGTGAAGCGCGTCATCAAAGTGCTCGGCATGGTGAACTGCACGCCTGATTTTCGCGACCACCCGCAAGTCATCAATGGTTGCAGTGAGTTGTTTCGCGACGTCTTCGGCCCCGAGAACGGTATCGGCGCCCGCAGCGCGGTGGGCATGGGGTCGCTGCCCGGAAACATCGCAGTGGAGATTGAGGCGGTGTTTGAAATCGCGTAGTAGCGAAACTCGAAACTCGAAATCCGAAATCCGAAATCCGAAACTCGAAATCCGAAACAAATCCAAATGGACGAAGCGGGAAATCCAAAACGATACGTCCGCAAGTCAGAGTGAACGACGATCATTCGAGCATTCGGATTTGGGATTTGTTTAGGATTTCGAAATTCGAAATTCGGACTTAATAAATCAGCCTGGTCATGCGCGAAAAATGGCATGAGGTGTTGAACGCATCGGAGGTCCCTTCTCCTTGCTTGCTGATCTATCCTGACCGTGTCCGGGAGAATATCCATCGCATGATTCACATCGCCGGGGGCGTCGAGCGGTTGCGGCCGCACATGAAGACGCACAAAATAGCCGAGGTAATTCGGATGCAAATGGAGCAGGGGATCACCAAGTTCAAGTGCGCGACAATTGCGGAGGCGGAACTGACCGCTGCGGCGGGCGCGGACGATGTGTTGCTGGCTTACCAGCCGGTCGGGCCAAACGTTCACCGCTTGATTCGACTGGTGAAGTCGTTTCCGCAGACGAAGTTCTCCGTGATCGCCGATGACGCAGAGGCGATCCGCGCGCTGTCCGCGGCGTTCAGCAAGGAAAGTCCGGCCATCGAGGTGTTGTTGGACATCGATTGCGGCCAGCACCGCACTGGCGTCTCGCCGGGACCAAAGGCGGTCGAACTCTGCCGGTTGATCGCATCGCTGGCCGGGCTCAAAGCAGGAGGGCTTCACGCTTACGACGGACACATTCACGACTCCGACGTCACAGTGCGCACGAAGAATTGCGAAGCGGCGTTCGCTCCCGTAGCCGTCCTGCGCCAGGAACTCCTTCAAGCCGGTTTGCCAGTTCCACAAGTCGTCGCGGGCGGCACGCCCACATTTCCGATGCACGCCAGGCGCGGCGATGTCGAGTGTAGTCCGGGGACGTGTATCTTTTGGGACGCGGGTTATGCGAGTAAATTCGGAGACATGGATTTTCTTCCTGCCGCGCTTGTATTGTCTCGTGTCATCAGCAAACCAGGCGCGAACCGCCTCTGCCTCGATCTTGGCCACAAGTCAATTGCCTCGGAAATGCCGCACCCGCGCGTGCAGTTTCTCAGCCTGCCCGACGCAAAAGCCGTCGCGCACAGCGAGGAACATCTGGTGGTGGAGACCGTCCAGGCCGAGGCTTTCAAGGTCGGCGATTGTCTCTACGGAATTCCCTGGCATATCTGCCCGACCGTCGCGCTGCATTCCGAAGCTGTCGTTGTGGAAAACGGGAAGGCAACGCAAAAATGGAAAATCGTCGGGCGCGAGCGAAGACTGACCATTTAGACAAATTGCCGAAGGTGATTTCCCAAACGAAACCGCCTGTCGAATGTGCAGAAGCTCCCCTCACCCTTCCCTCTCCCCTCATCGGATGAGGGGAGAGGGTGGCTTTAGCCGGGTGAGGGGAGTTTCCCGCATAGGCATACGGCGTAATTGCGGAAATTGCTTTTGGCAGCCACTCTAATTTCCATTCGCGTCAATTCGTGCTATTCGTTGATCGAACCATGAGCCATAACAGCACTCTGCTCCTGATCGCGTTGATCGCAGTCGTTGGGCTTATCGTCATCATCGCCCGGTTCAAACTCAATTCCTTCGTCGCTTTGATGCTGGCATCGCTGTTCGTCGGGGTGTGTTCCGGAATGAAGTTGTCGGATGTTCCCAAAAGTTTTCTGGAAGGCATGGGCAAGGTGCTGGGCGACATCGCGATGGTCATCGGACTCGGAACAATTCTGGGGAAAATGCTGGCTGAATCGGGCGGGGCGGAAGTGGTCGCCGGCAAACTGATTCGCGCGCTGGGCGAAAAAAAACTTCACTGGGCGATGATGTTCATCGCATTCCTCGTCGGCATCCCGGTATTCTTTGCCGTCGGGCTGGTGTTGTTGGTTCCCATCGTTTTCACAGTCGCGCGCGAAACCAGGGCGCCGCTGATGCGACTAGGCATTCCTTTGGTTGCGGGTCTCTCGGTCGTGCACGGTCTGATGCCGCCGCATCCGGGGCCGGTTGCCGCGATGGGTATTTTCAACGAGGCGGCGGGGAAAGCGGACATGGGCAAAACCATTTTGTACGCGCTGCTCATCGGCCTGCCGACGGCTGTTGTCGCTGGCCCGTTGTTCGGGAAATACGCGGGCGACCGTGGGCCGGTGGGCCTGGGCGGCCCGGCCGAACAAATGACTGCGCAAACGAAAACCCCGCCGTCCTTCGCGATCACGGTCTTTACGATTTTACTGCCGGTGTTGCTGATGCTGACCGCGACGACAGCTGACCTGGCGTTGTCCAAAGAAAATCTGCTGCGGCAATGCGCCGATCTCGTCGGCCATCCGAGTGTGGCGATGCTGCTGGCGCTTCTGTTCTCGTTTTATTCATTCGGCTTTGCGCGCGGCTTCGATCGCGAACAGGTCCTGAAGTTCTCCAACGATTGCCTGGCGCCGGTCGCGTCCATGCTGTTGGTGGTGGGCGCAGGCGGCGGCTTCAGCAAGGTGCTGGAGCACAGCGGCGTCGGCCGGGCCATCGCCGGATTGACCGAAGGCAGGCAGCTTTCGCCGCTGCTGCTGGGTTGGCTGGTGGCGGCGTTGATTCGTATCGCGACTGGCTCGGCGACCGTGGCGATCACGATGGCGGCGGGGATCGTCGCGCCGATTGTCGCGAGCGCACCCGGCGTCAACCTCGAGTTGCTGGTGATTGCGATGGGCGCCGGCTCGTTGATTCTGTCGCACGTCAACGACGGCGGCTTCTGGTTCGTGAAAGAGTATTTCAATATGACCGTGCCCCAGACGTTGAAAACCTGGACGGTAATGGAGACGATTATCTCCGTCATGGCGCTAATTCTGGTTCTGCTCCTGGACCTGGTTGTTTAGGATATGATGCAGGTGAAGAACATAAATCGTGCGACGGAGTGTCGGAGTGACGAGCGTCGGGAACCACGCGGCCAAGACTCCAGAACTCCATTGCTCCAACACTCCGTTTTCCCATTATGCTGATGTTCGACGCCCACCTCGATCTCGCCATGAACGCGCTGGAATGGAACCGCGATTTAACGCGGACCATCGGGGAGATTCGGGAGCGTGAAAAAGGCATGACCGATAAACCGGACCGTGGCAGAGGAACGGTCTGTCTGCCGGAGATGCGACGGGGCGGAATTGGCCTTTGCGTCGCGACGCTGATCGCCCGGATCGAGCATAACGCGTACAGTCCTGTGTTCGGCTGGCGTTCACAGGAGCAGGCCTGGGCGCAGACGCAGGGACAACTGGCCTGGTATCGAGCGATGGAAGAGGGCGGTGAGATGGCGCAGATCAGGGATGCGGCAGGTTTAGAGAATCATCTCAAGCCTTGGGAAGATGAACGGGTAGGGCGGGCTGTCCTCAGCCCGCCTCGCCGCGATGAGACATCGCGCCCTACCGAGCAAGTCTTGCCCGGAGCCTCGCAGACTGATCAATTGCCCATCGGCTACATCCTCAGTCTTGAAGGCGCGGATTCCATCGTCACACTGAAGCATCTGGAGCGCGCCTACGAACAGGGCCTGCGCGCCATCGGTCCGGCGCATTACGGGCCGGGAGTTTATGCCAACGGCACCGACGCCAGCGGCGGGTTCAACGCAAAGGGTCGCGAGTTGCTCGAGGAGATCGAGCGTCTGGGAATGATTCTCGACGTGACGCATCTCTGCGACGATTGCTTCTGGGAAGCGCTGGACTTATTTCACGGTCGAATCTGGGCAAGTCATCAGAACTGTCGCGCGCTGGTGCCGCAGAATCGCCAGTTCAGCGACGAACAGATCAAGGCACTCATCGAACGCGGCGCGGTGATTGGCGCGGCGCTCGATGCCTGGATGATGGTGCCGGGCTGGGTTCGCAGGAAAACGACGCCTGAAGCGGTCGGTTTGAAGCTGGAGCGAATCATGGATCACATTGATCACGTGTGCCAGATCGCCGGCAATGCGCGTCACTCCGGCATCGGTTCGGACCTCGACGGAGCGTTTGGCCGCGAACAAACTCCGGCGGATCTGGATACCATCGCCGACCTGGTGCGCATTCCGGACCTGTTGGCGGCGCGCGGATACAAGCCGGCCGACATCGAGTTGATCGCGCACGGTAATTTTGTTCGCTTTCTGCGCGGAGCATGGAAATAGAACTCAGATCATGGCATTAACGCAAACCTCTCACGCCGCCTACGGTCGCCATCTCCCATCCGACACGCGACTGGGAAGTCGCGTGAACCGGCGACGGACAGGAGCGCGGACAGCCTTGTCCGCGAGTTCCTCGGACTTGATTCTCGCGGACATGGCTGTCCGCGCTCCGATAGACAGTTCATGGAGAGCTTCCACGATTCCAGAATCGCGCATTGGGACCATGAACCCAATCGTTCTCGTTCTCGTCCTCGTCCTCGTCCTCGAAACCAAGTTGGCCGGTCGAGGACGAGTTCGAGAACGAGGACGAGGACGAAGGGACGGTTCATGGAGAGGACGGACGCCATGTTTGGCGCGCATCACGGCCATGAACCGTAGCAGCCGACGTAAGGAGGCTCATTCTATTTCGCGCGAAGGAAGTTGGAGCCTCCTTACGTCGGCTGCTACGAAGTTAATGGTTCGCGGCCGCTGCGGACGGGGACTGCCCGCGCTCCGGTTCATGGAGAGCGAACACCTCCAAAATTCGGACGTGAGTTGGGGCCATGAACCCACCCCCAACCCCTCCGGAGGAGGGGAGTCAATGTCGGGCACGCTTGCCGAGTTCCCCTCCTGGGAGGGGTCAGGGGTGGGTCGGTTCATGGAGAGCCTCCACGACTTTTCTGTCGCGCATTGGGACCATGAACCGCTGCGCCTCACAGAGGCGCGGTCCGGACCGCGGGTCTGCGACCCGCAGCCCGCTCGGTTCATGGAAAGAACGCCCCGAACTTTGTGCGCGCCTTGCGCCCTTGAACCAACCCACCGCCCCCTCACCCCGTCCCTCTCCCCCTCCGCGGGGGAGAGGGTGCCCGAAGGGCGGGAGAGGAGGAGGTTCATGGAGAGGGCAGGGCGGCGGGAGTCGTATGGTAGTTCCTGGCCAACGGTTTGTTGGCCGCATGTTTCAATGCCGCCCCGGAATTGAGCCCTTCACACACATCGGCCCGCTGGGGAATTGTCGTCCTCCTGCTGCTGTCGGTTTGCATCAACTACATTGACCGCGGCAGCTTGTCGGTGGCTGCCCCGGTTATAGCGAAGGAGTTCGCGCTGTCTGACCAGCGGCTCGGCTACCTGTTGTCGGCGTTTTTCTGGAGTTACACAGTGTTTCAACTGGTCGTGGGCTGGCTGGTCGATCGCCGTGATGTGAAATGGGTTTACGCGATCGGCTTCCTCGTCTGGTCAGTGGCCATGGCCGCCACCGGTTTGGGGAACAGTTTCGCGGCTTTGTTCGCCGCGCGACTGGTGCTGGGAATCGGGGAAAGCGTTTTCCTGCCGTCGGTGTCCAAAATTGTTGTCCGGCTCTTTCCCGCGGAACGCCGTGGACTGCCCAATGCGCTCGTGGACGTGGGAACGAAAATTGGCCCTGGGCTCAGCACTTTGCTGGGGGGGTTGATGATCGGTCGCTATGGTTGGAGGGCGTTGTTCATCGGCGTCGGACTGGCCAGCCTGCTGTGGCTTTTGCCGTGGATTTATTCGGTGCCGAGCGATCCCGTCCGACAGGAACGGCAACAGGCGGGCGGGCCGGGCATGTGGCAGATTCTCTCCCGCCGCGAAACCTGGGGCACTTCACTCGGCATGTTCGCGCTTGGCTACGTCTGGATTTTTCTGCTGACCTGGCTGCCTTCGTATCTGGTCAGGGAGAGAAACTATTCCGTGGAGCAGATGGCTGTTTTCGGGTCATTGCCGTTCTGGGGAATGGCCATCGCGTCGCTGAGCGGCGGATGGGCTTCGGACCGGCGGATTGCGCGAGGCAGCACGGCGACGCGGGTGCGCAAAACGTTTGCCGTAGCCGGGCTGCTGTTGTGCGCGGCGCTGATGCTGCCCGCGGCGCTGATGTCGAATCCGTCATTAGCGTTGGGATTTCTCATCGCCTCGTGCACATCGCTGGGCATTTTCACCTCCAACGTCTGGGCCATTACTCAGACGTTGGCGGGACCGGAGGCGGCGGGCAAGTGGACCGGGATTCAAAATTTTGTGGGTAATTTGGGCGGTGTGATCTCTCCGATAGTCGCTGGATTCACCGTGCAACAGACCCGATCGTTCTTCCTGGCGTTCGCCGTGGCGGCGGTGATTCTGGTCTTGGGAGCGGCCTGCTATCTCGTTCTCGTGCCCAGGGTCGAACCGATCGTGTGGTCAAAATCCGAATGACGATTCGACATTCGTCATTCGGATTTCAGTCAGCCGCTCTTAAGCGAAAAACGGGGGTATCGCCGCGACGCGTTTCCCGTCGATCATTTCCTGCAAATAATTGGTCACACGTTCAACGATTCGCTCGATGAACGCCTGACCCTGCGGCGCTGTTGCCATGCCCGGCTTCGCGTCCGGTTGCTCTGTCCAAATAGCAGTGCGGACGTTTTCCGGGAAGACAGCGAGCGCAATCGCGGTCTCAAATTCCTGCGCGTGGCCGGGCAGATCCTCGGGAAGCCGGTGGCCGCTCTTCAATAGCTCGTTGGCGTCGGCCTTCGTCAGCACGTCCCAGTAAGAGAGGAACTGGAGATTGACCTGATACAGTCGCAGAAACTGGTCCCACACTGTCGATCAAATCGGACAGGACGGCGAGGAACGTTCCGGGTTGCAAGGACAGCGTTCCCGGATGCCGCATGTGGTGTTCGCTGATACCAGCCATCAGCCCTTCGGCCACCAGGACGCGCGGTCGTAATCGCGCGGCGACAGCGGCGGCGACATGGCAAACGCTGCGCCAATCGTGCTCCATCGCCAGGTGCTCAAGGTGCTGTTCGATGGCAGCCACGGGAATGATGCAGGCCTTCAATCCGCTCGACTGCATTCGCTCGCGAAACTCGCGACGCGTCACCTTGCGCAGCAGGACTTCACTCATGGCTTGTGTTCGCGAATGGTTGGAACCGCGGTGCCGGAGCGCAACCGCTTTAAGGCATCACCGTTTGGTTCAATGCCTTTCGGCTGCGGCACATCTTCGGTGAGGATCTTCCAAGTGGCGCCCAGCTCCCGGAATTTGCGAAAGTCACGCGCTTTGTAACCCACGTTCAGGCGCGGGGTATCGACGGCCCGTCCGCCATCAAAGCGTGAATCCATTGCCGCGGCGAGAACGCCCGTGGTCAACAACGTCCGCTCGACAGGGTAGGGCGCATGCCGCTCCCTGAAATGCGTTTGAATCGCGTGGGCCAATGCCTTGAACAGATTCCGGTTCTGCCATGGCCCGACATAGAAGCTCGTCGCCACCGGCCTGGGTTCTCCCGCGATGCGACAGCCGAAATGCCATTTGATACCGCCACCGTTGCTGACGCCCAGCACGATGGCGCGCAGGCCGTCGCGGTAATTGACCAGGATGCCATGGTGCACAAAGGGCGTGGCACTGTCGCCCTGGATGGCTGGACGAATTAGATCGCGCGCCGAAGCGTTCGCGACGGGCAGGTCGGTGGACAAAGCTGTTTGGGCCAGTTCCACCGACCAGAGTCCGTCGTTGGCGGCCTTCCAGAGGGCTTCGCCTTGCAGGAACTGCACCCGGGCAACGCCCGTTTCAGCGCCGCGCCGGGACTCCACCACCGCCTGCAGCACTTCAAAACCGTGGAAGTCGTAGGACTCAACCGGCCC
>QHOP01000554.1 GCA_003219345.1 Verrucomicrobiota bacterium | reverse complement strand
GATACGCGCGTTTCACCCAGTGATTGAGGTCGGGGATGTTGGTGACCTTCATGTTCGGTCCGTCCCATTTCACCTTCTTCCCCTCGCCGACATGCTGGGCCAGGTTGCCAAGGATGGAGAATTCCGTCAGCCGTGTGCCATAGTCAAAGCTTACTGCGGTCTCGGTTTTGCCCGCGCGGCACGCCTCGATGAAGTCGGTAAAGATATCCTTCGGACGCGGCAGTGTCTTGGCCGGCTGGGGTGTTTCCTTCATTTTCTCCCGCGGTACGATGCGCATTTTGTCGCCGTAAGTGCCGGTAAAAATGACGCCCTTTTCCCCGACGTAAAGCGTGCCGCTGTCGCCGCGATCCAGCTCTTCGTCCGGATATTTCTCGCGCAACTCGAGGAGCAAAGGCGGAAAGTTGCGCGCGTCGCCCCGGGCGGCCTTCAGATTGCCGATTGCCTCTTCGTGCGTGGTCTGGTTGAGGCCCTCGTACCAATAAACTTTCAGCGGCGGCATATCGCCGCGCGCCGGAACGTCCCAGCGGATGCGGCTGCCCGTCGGGTAACGCTCGTCGCTGCCGCCCCGGATGTACTCCACTTCAATGCTGGTGGGGTGTTCGATTTTGAGGGCCCAGTAAACGCCGTCGAGCACATGGCAACCCATGTTGCCGATCGAGCCGTTGCCGAAGTCGTACCAGCCATGCCATTCATGCGGATGGAGGTCCGAGTGATAATCGCGGTAAGGCGCCGGACCAATCCACGAATCCCAATGCAAACCGGCGGGCACCGGGAGAGTTGGCGGACGCGGCCCCACGCCGCCATTGGCCCGGTCGGTCCAACTATGGGTTTCGGTGACCTTGCCGATGACACCGGACCAGATGTATTCGCACAATTGGCGGTAGCCTTCCTCGCAATGGCCCTGATTCCCCATCTGCGTGGCGACCTTTGACCGCGCGGCCATTTCGCGCATTTGGCGCGCTTCAGCGATGTCGTGGCACACCGGCTTTTCGCAGTAAACGTTTTTGCCCAGCTGCATGGCGATCATGGCCGCCAGCGCATGGTGATGGTTAGGCGCGGCGATGAACACCGCGTCAATCTGGTTGCCGATCTTGTCGAACATCGGGCGGTAGTCCGTGAAGGTCTGAAGTTTGTCTGCGTCCAGGTTTTTTCCTTCCAACCACCTCCGCACCTCCGCGTGCTTGTTCACGTCCGGATCGACGATGGCGTAAAGGTTTTGCCGGTGTCGGTTGACCACCTGGTCCAGGTGCGCCGACATTCCCCTTCCGCCGCAGCCGATTTGCACGCAGTTCAGTTTGTCAATAGTCCCGGTCGCGGCGAGGATGTTCGGGGTTAGACGGAGGCGGGTTGCGGACCAAGCGCCGGCGGCCAGCGCGGCGCGCTTGAGGAATGAACGGCGATTCAGGTTGGATTTCATAGATCAGATTCGTTTCAGTTCATCCGGCATTGGAGATATTGTGAATGCGTACACATTTTTATTAACGCGTCAACGCTTGCGGTGCAAGCAGGCGCTTAGACCCGCGCCGCTGTCCAGATTTGATTTTGAACACGGCGTTGTGCTCGATTATCATAAGGTCAACATCATGAAGGCTAAAGACTCTTTGAAAGTTGACCTGACACCGGTGATCGCAGCTTTTCTGCTTTCTCTCTCCACGCCCGGGTTGGCCGCCGACGCGCCGCCCAAAGAGGCCCTGGCCTTGCAGTTGCCCGCCCCGACCTTGAAAGGCACGCCGGAAGACCTCCCGAAGGGACCGAACATTGAGCCGCTCTCAGACAAACCGCGTCCGCCCTTTCTGGCCCCCAGGGGCGTGACGAACGTCGCTCTCGGCAAACCGGTCATCAGCAGCGTCCCGCCCTTCAGCGGTGAATTGCGTCAAATCACGGACGGAAAGAAGGAGGCGTTCGATTACGACGCGGTGGAGTTTAAAAAGGGCACGCAGTGGGTGCAGGTCGATTTGGGCGACACGTATTCCATTTATGCCATCGCCGTGTGGCATGACCACCGTTACATCCAGGTCATGCACGACGTGATCGTGCAGGTCTCAGACGATCCCGAGTTCAAGAAGAACGTGCAAACGCTCTTCAACAATGATGCGGACAACTCGTCCGGCCTGAGCGCGGGCGCCGACCGCGAATACTTCGAAACCAACCAGGGGAAAATCATCGACGCCAAAGGTGTGAAAGCCAGGTACGTTCGCGGCTACACCAGGGGCGGCACTTCGAGCGCGCTGAATTGCTGGCAGGAGATTGAAGTGTACGCGCTGCCGGTCAAATGAACCGGTCTGGAAAGCTTGTATCCGGCAGGGCAGCCGGGCCAACCCTCGGCGCTAATCACGACTTTTTGGCCTGGTTGACGTGTTGCAACACGTCACTGAAATCGGATGTCGCGTCACCGCGTTGCTTCCCGGTTCGGTCAAAAACCCGCACGTTTGGGACGGACCGGATGCCGAACTGCTGCACAACCGGCGTGCTCCAATTTACGATGTCAATTTTAAGCAGAACCACGTCCGGTTCGTCTTTGGCCAATTGTTCCAGGTGAGGGCTAAGCCGCTGTTGAACTCAATCCGCTTCGCGGATAGGTGACTGGCGTGTTTCGTCTTCAAGGGTTCTGATGTCTAGTCCTTCCGGAGAGAGCTGCTCTTCAACCGAAGAGCCATCGTTGACGCGATGATTAACCACTCTCTCCAGAAAGGACATCATGACGGCTCTTCGTACTCGATTCCTGGAGGATATGCA
>QHOP01000065.1 GCA_003219345.1 Verrucomicrobiota bacterium | reverse complement strand
CGTCGAGCGCTTCGATCCGAAGAAAGGCGCGAAACTTTCGACCTACGCCGCCTGGTGGATCAAACAGGCCATCAAACGCGCGCTGGCCAATCAATCGAAGACCATTCGTTTGCCGGTGCACGTGGTGGATAAACTCTTTCATCTCCGTCGCGCAGCGGCGAAGCTGGAAGAGATCCTGGGCCGCGAGGCGACCGACGATGAACTGGCCGAGGAACTCGACTGTCCGGTCGCTCGCGTGAAACTGTTGCGGCGCGCCGCCATTCGTCCGACTTCGCTCGAGGCGCCGATTGGCGACGATGAAACGAATCGCGTCGCTGACGTCGTCAAAGACGAAAGCGCGGACACGCCCTATGAGCAGCTCGAAGAGAAGACGAACAGCGCGCTGGTCCACGAAATGGTCGAGACACTCGACGCGCGTGAGAAAGCCATCCTCCGCCAGCGGTTCGGGCTTGACGGCGACGAGCGGAAGACGCTGGAAGAAATCGGCGAGCAGTTCGGCGTCACCCGCGAGCGCATCCGTCAGATCGAGGAAATCGCGCTCAAGAAGCTCCGCAAACGGATTCAGGACCTCGACACCGTTCAATTCGCCGCCTGATTGAAAGCGGGCGCGGGAAAACGCCGTTCCGTTAGGTGAAGCGATGAATCGGCCCACTCGCGCTCAACTGAGCGCGGCCTTTGCCGTGCTTTACGTCATTTGGGGTTCGACCTATCTCGGCATCCGCTTCGCGATTGAGTCGGTCCCGCCGTTTCTGATGGGCGGCACGCGCTTTCTGGTGGCGGGCGCAATCCTGTTTTTCGTGGCGCGTTGGCGGGGCGCCGCGTGGCCGACGTTAGCGGATTGGCGAACAGCGTTCATTGTTACGTCGCAAATGCTCCTGGGAGCAGGGCTGATTGTTCCGGCGGTGGTGCTCGTCATCAGCAGCCGCGCCGGCGAAAATCGTCGGGCCGCTGCTGGACTTCCCGCCGAATGCGCCACCTCGCAACCCACTTGAGACGACGCGATTGGACTGGAGTGCGGAGTGTTGTTCAGCCAGGGCGGAGCGCAGCGTTCGCCGCCCTTTGAGATTTTCTTAACCGGGGAAGCACTTTTTCCCGCAAGCCGCTTGACCGTCAAAACTCAACTGTTACTTTTTCGACTTTCACGTCGCTTTTGCGACTCGACTTGAACGCTGAACTTGAACTGACCTATGTCGAAATCGAAACTCGGAACCTGTAAAACGCCCAACCAATCCGCTCTCGCCTGGGTGGAGGAGATGACCAAACTCTGCCAGCCCGACCGCATCTTCTGGTGCGACGGCTCGGAGCAGGAAAATCAGATGCTCTGCGAGCTCATGGTCCAAAGCGGCACGCTCACGAAGTTGAACGAAAAGCTGCGCCCAGGCAGCTACCTGGCTTGCTCGCATCCCAGTGATGTCGCGCGTGTCGAGGACCGCACGTTTATTTGCGCGAAGTTCAAGGATGAAGTCGGGCCGACCAACAACTGGGCCGACCCGACCGAAATGAAGAAGACGTTGCTCGGCCTGTTCAACGGTTCGATGAAGGGTCGCACGATGTATGTGATTCCTTTTGCGATGGGCCCGCTCGATTCGCCCATTTGCAAAATCGGCATCGAGATTTCCGATTCGCCCTACGTCGTCGTCAACATGCGGATCATGACGCGCATGGGGCAGGCTGTGCTCGACAAGCTCGGCGCCGATGGCCGGTTCATTCCATGCCTCCACTCCATCGGCGCGCCGCTGAAACCCGGACAGAAAGACATCGCTTGGCCGTGCGAGCCGGACCCGCAGAAGAAATACATCGTGCATTTTCCGGACGAGCCTTCCATTTGGTCTTACGGTTCCGGTTACGGCGGCAACGCACTCCTGGGCAAGAAATGCCTCGCGCTGCGCATCGCGTCGGTCGTGGCGAAGAAGGAAGGCTGGATGGCGGAGCACATGCTCATCCTTTGCCTCACTTCGCCTCGGGGCAAAAAACATTACCTCGCCGCGGCGTTCCCGAGCGCCTGTGGCAAAACCAACCTCGCCATGATGCGGCCCACTTTGCCCGGCTGGAAGGCGACCTGCCTCGGCGACGACATCGCATGGATTCGAGTGGGCCAAGACGGTCGCCTCTACGCCATGAATCCGGAGACCGGGTTCTTCGGCGTCGCGCCCGGCACCTCGAAGAAATCGAATCCGAATGCAGTTGATACCTTCGCGAAGAACAGCATTTTCACCAACGTCGCTCTCACGTCCGACGGCGACGTCTGGTGGGAAGACTCCGGCATTCCCGCTCCGGCCAAAGCGATTGACTGGGAGGGCCGGGAATGGACGCCCGGCAACGGACGCAAAGCGGCGCATCCGAATTCACGCTTTACCGCGCCCGCTTCGCAATGCCCGGTCATCGACCCCGACTGGCAGAATCCCGAAGGCGTGCCGCTTTCGGCGATTCTCTTTGGCGGGCGTCGGCCGAGCACGATTCCGCTCGTGAACGAGGCGTTCAACTGGGAGCACGGCGTGTTTCTTGGCTCGGCTTGCGGATCCGAGACCACCGCAGCGGCGCTGGGCCAGGCCGGCGTGCTGCGCCGCGATCCCTTCGCTATGCTGCCGTTCTGTGGCTACAACATGGCCGATTACTTCGCGCACTGGCTCTCGTTCGCGCAGCGCGCCGGCCGCAGCAAGCTGCCGAAAGTTTATTTCGTGAACTGGTTTCGCAAGGACGGCAACGGCAAATGGCTCTGGCCCGGCTACGGCGACAACAGCCGGGTGCTCAAATGGATTTGCGAACGAGTGGAAGGCGCGGCGAAAGCGCAGGAGACGCCCATCGGCAACCTGCCCACGCCGGATGGCCTCGACCTCTCCGGGCTCAATCTCCCTGGCGAGGACCTCAAGCAACTTCTCTCTGTGGACGTTGCCGGTTGGAAAAAGGAAGCCGACGACATCGCGTCCTACTACATGAGGTTCGGCGACAACCTGCCGGACGCGTTGAGCCAGCAACTCGATGGTTTGCGCGAGCGGCTGGGGTGAACGGACTCGGATTCGCTTTCGACCAGGACCGACCGTGACAGCGGCGGAGGCACGGCAAACCGCTCCAGCGCGTGGCATCGGCAATTATTCAGGCGCGACACTCGGCCAAACGCATGAGAGGAAGGCGCGGTACCGGGCTGGCCACCAGCTTGACTGGTGCGACCAGCGTCGCTAAATTGTCCGCAAGTTTGGAGAACGCAATGAAGATCGGTCGCGCCACCTCTTTCGGAGTTGCATTGGCAACATTCCTTTTCGCTTCGAATTGGCAATTGCATGCCCAAGCGACTTCGGTCGTTCTGACCAACGCCCGCGTCCAGGGAGCGAGTTTTTCCTTTGAGATCCTCGCATCGGATTTGTCCGGTTGCGTCGTTCAGGCAGCACCCGGTCTGAGTGGTTCGTGGACCGACCTGCCGATGGCGGTCCAAAGCCCATTCGCTATTCGTGTCGATCAGCAGGCGCGCTTTTTCCGGGTGCGATGCGGCGATCTTTTGTCAGTCAACGCCGCGGGCTACGTTGCCAGCGTGTTTCCGGCGGGTTACTCCATGATCGGCAATCCATTGGACCGGGGTAACAACGCAGTCGCCGCGCTGTTTCCGAATCCTCCGCCGAAGACGCTGCTATACACCTTCGACGCCAAGCATCAAACGTGGAGAAACGCCAATGAATTTGAGTTTGGCGCCTGGACGCAACCCGATGAAACGTTGAACATCGGCGATGGCGCGTTCCTGTTCGCGCCGTTTTCGTTCAGGCAGGTGTTCGCCGGGCTCGCCACCAAACCCCCGGCTTTCCCGCAAATTGAAGGCGGACTGAACCTTCTCAGCGTTTCCACGGAGGGTTTCTGGTATCATCACAACCAGCCGAATCCCACCGCCGTTCCGCCGCAAGGCACGATCTACTTCAACAATTATGCGCCGCATGTGGACGCTCCATTTGTGGGACCAGACGGGAGCCGGCTCGAAGGATCGAACTGGGTGGCGCAATTATACGCCTCAAGCAGCCAGTCCGGAGTGTTCGTACCGGTCGGCGTGCCGTTGCCGTTCCTCACCGGCGCCGGGGCGGGCTATTTCGACACGACTGCCGGTGCGCTGCGGATGATCCCGTTCGTGACGCCAGGCGACCCGGCGTGGGCGCAAGCCAGGATGTGGGATCGGCGTACCGGAACGACTTTCGAAGAGGCGATGGCGAATGGCGGAGCCTGGGGAGTTTCCAGCGCGACCAACCGGACAATCTTTGTCGGCATGCGAGCGAGGTTTTCTTGTGCGCTCCAGGACGCGCCGGGAACGGTTTATCAGTGGCAGAAGCTAAACAACACTTCGAACTGGGTGAACTTTCTGGACGCAACGACGCGCGACCTTGGATTTGACGCTGCCCGGCCTGAGGATGCGGGTTTGTATCGCCTGCTGATCAACCAGACGGCCGGTCATCCTGTCCAACTGCTTGTCTTGTCTCCTCCGCAGTTCGGCGGCTTGACTTATGAGCCGTCGAATGGCGCTTTCCGTTTTGCCCTGGGCGCGCCGGCGGCTTTTAACTATCGGCTCGAGGCCTCCTCCGACCTGACCAACTGGCTTTACCAGACAACTCTCGACAACTTTAAGGGGTCGCAGCAGGTGAGGGACGTGGAAGCCGGGAGCTTCAGCCGGCGCTTCTACCGGTTGATCATCGCCGGACCTTGACAGCGCACGAGCCGGCCCTGAATACCGGGCAGAAACGCCCAGCGCGGAAACGGCGGCCCGCTCACGCCGTCAGCGGAATCGCCTCGTCAATCAGCATAATCGGGATGTTGCCGCGAATCGGGTAGAGAAACTTTTTATCCTCGCGCACCAGACCGCCGTCGATCGTTTCCTTCACTGGTTGTCCGCCGCGGTTTTGCAATTGTCCGACGGCAATTTGCTGGTTGAGCTTCTCAATCAACGACGGCTCCGCAAGCGCGATTGGCTGGTGCGTTTCCGGGCAGCACATGATTTTCAGAAGATCAGGGTCGAGCATAAGAGTCAGCTGAGGCTCGTTGCAGGAAAGCCGAACCGCTTTTCGAATGACGAATGACGAACTCCGAATATCGAATCAACCCGAGGACGAGGCGATGTCCGTTTATTTGGTGTTCATTTTTCGGGATTTCGTGATTCGGATTTGTTTGGTCTTTTGTCATTTGTTCTTCGTCATTTGGTTTAGAGCCGCTTCGTAAATCATTTTCAACGCCACGCCGGTTTGCTCTGCCAATTTTTTGCACGACTCAAACTCCGGCGCGACCTGCACCACTTTGCCATTCAACCTGCCGACTTTGACGGTGACCTCGCCGAATTCTGTCTTCACTTTCACTATTTCGCGTTTCAGCTTGCGCCGCTCGGTCGAGTAACGTCGCACCCCGAACGCGCTCGTTTCGCGCAGCATCAGTTCCGAAAAGTTGTCCGCCTCTGCGGCGGCGCAAAGCACGGTGAGCAACACGCCCGGCCGGTTCTTCTTCATCTGAATCGGTGTGTGAAACACATCGAGCGCGCCTTCGGCCAATGCCTGCTCGACAAAATGGCCGAGAATTTCCGGGCTGATGTCGTCGAGATTCGTTTCGATCACCGCGACCGTGTCCGTTTCCCAATCGTTGGCGCCCGCTGAACGCGGAACTCGGAGTGCGGAACTCGGAGTTTCTCCCAGAACGGCGCGGAGCACGTTTGGCCGCGTCTGGTTGTCGCGCGTGCCGAGCCCGTAGCCGATTTTCGCGGCGACCAGACCCTGCATCGGCCCGAAGCTCTCAACGAATTCAGCCAGCAAAGCCGCGCCGGTGGGCGTGACCAGTTCGTGCGGCTCGTCGCATTGCGTGACGCCGACGCCGCGCGCGCCGAGAATGGCGAGCGTGGCCGGAGCGGGCAGTGGAAAGCGGCCATGCGCGCAATCGATGAAACCCGCGCCCTCGACGACCGGCGCCGCGAGCACGCGCGGCTTGCCGAGCAGTTCGAGCGCGACGGACGCGCCCACGATGTCCATGATGGAATCCACCGCCCCGACCTCGTGAAAGTGGACTTGGTCCGGCGGAAGGCCGTGAATCTTTCCTTCGGCCACGGCGATGCGGTGAAAGACCGCGATGGACTTCTGTTTCACCCAATCCGAGAGCGCGCTCCGTTGAATCAACTCTTTGATCTGCGCGAAATCCCGTCCGTGTTCGTGCTCATGCTCGTGTGCGTCGCCGTGGTCGTGGGTTTGTCCGTGCTCGCGGTGCTGATGGTGCTCGACGAACTGCGTCTCGCGCTTCTCGATCCGGCTTCCAAGTTTCAACCTCAACACGGCTGCGAACTCGTGCGGTTCAGGCAGTTCTTCGGTCGCTTCGAGGTAATCGCCCTGCCGCTTGAACTGAAAGAGCTGGCGTCTCCTGCCCGGGCGAATCGTTTCGAGGCCGACGCTCCTGGCTGCGACCGGCGCGAGCGGTTTGCCGGTTGAATCGAAAAAGTAGAGCCGCAAGCGCGGCGGCACATTGGTCTCGAACACGCTGAGTTCCACGTTGCCGAACGACGTTTTGACCAGCGGACCCCCATGCGGACCGAGCGGACCTTGGTCGCGACCGGGTGTATGCGAATGCGGATGCTCGTGCCTGGTGCCGTTGGCGTGCGTGTGCGCGTGCGCGAGCTGCACTTCAAATTTCACTCCGGTGATGTTTGCCTTTTGTCCACGGGCGACGTGGATGTGCCCGCCGTCGAGCTTGAGCTTTTCGAGCGCATGTTCGAGCGCGTGCGCATCGACGCCCAGGTCAATCATCGCGCCGATGAACATGTCCCCGCTGATGCCGCTGAAGATATCCAAATACAATGTTTTCATCGGAATGGTTGGACCGCTATATCGTTAAAACGTTGCAACGGGAGCTCTCGCGGTAACGATGCAACGATTCAACGTCTTAACGACTCGACCGCGAGAGCATTGATCTGACTGGCGGCGTAGCCCGCGCCGAAGCCGTTGTCAATGTTCACCACGGTCACACCACTGCCACAACTGTTCAACATGCCAAGCAGCGCCGCAAGTCCGCCGAAGCTCGCGCCGTAGCCGACGCTGGTCGGCACGGCGATGACCGGTTTGGAAACCAATCCGGCGACCACGCTCGGCAGCGCTCCTTCCATACCCGCGACCACGACGAGGACGTTCGCGCTTTGGATCAATTCCAGCCGGCGCAGCAAGCGGTGCAAGCCCGCGACGCCGACATCGTAAATCCGCTCGACGCGATTGCCCATGATGTCCGCCGTCACCGCGGCTTCCTCAGCGACCTGCAAATCGCTGGTGCCCGCGCACAGAACGGCGATGATGCCAGGCCGCTTGGGCAAGGGCGACTTTTCAATCGTCACGCAACGCGACGCTTCGTGATGAACTGCGTGTTTGAATTTCCTGCTTAGCGCGCGGGCATGTTCGCCATGGATGCGAGTGACCAGGATGCGCTGTTCGCGCTCAAAAATTTTCGCGGCGATCTGGACGACCTGGAGCGGTGTTTTGCCCGCGCCAAAGACAACCTCCGGGAAACCCTTTCGCAGCGCGCGGTGGGTGTCCACCTGGGCGAAGCCCAGGTCAACCAGCGGCGCGGTCTGAAAAGCGCGCAACACTTTCTCGCGGCTGACCTTCCCGGCGCGAAATGTTTCCAACAAGTCGATGGCTTCCGTCGCGGTCACAGGCGGAGGATGCCAAACCACGGCCGGTTTGGCATCTCAATTCTCAGCGGGCATCGTGGTGATGTGGATGATGATGCCGAAAGAGACGGTGCCGGTTCTGCAACAGATACCAGACAATGACCACGTTGATCACGAGGATGCCGAAGACCACCCAGGGAAACCGCTCGCGGTTCGCCCGATGCACCAGTTCGTACACCTCGATCGGGATGAAAAAGGCTGATTCGCCGATCGCCAGCCAGCAGGCCCAGCTCACGCGGAACAGCAATCCCGTTCCTTCCACGAGCGAAAACAGGCTGTAAACCAGCGTGCCGGCGGCCGCCCAGAGGACGTTTGCCTCGGTGAGCTGGCCGATTTGAAGGGCCAGGTCAGCGAAGAATTTTCTCTCTGGATTCACGCGCAAAAAGTGCAGTAAGTGCCGATATTCTGCGGGCAGATCATTGTCGGAAAGCGTGTAAGCCATTACAGCAAGGCCCACAAACAGCAGTCCTTTCAGCAGCTTGATAGCGATGATGGCATACAGCGTTGGCGCGCGCTTCTTCTTCAGCGCGCCTGCCGCGAGCGTTGCGGAACTGGTTTTCTGCGCCGCTTGCACCAGGCCGTCAGGCAGCTTTTCTGGATTGGGACTCATCGCTGGCGAGGTCGGAGACTTTGTTTCGTGAAGCCTCGACCTTGATGTAGTGCAACACGACCGGGGCGAGGATCATGCCGGGAATGCCCATCAGCTTTTCACCGAGCACGAGTCCAAGCAGCGTCAGCCACATCGGGTTTTTGATCCGGTCGCCGATGGTTCCCGATAATTGGCAGCAACCCGCAAAGGAAGGTCAGGACGATGATCACCATCACATAGGGGTAGCCGTTCCAGAGGAGAAACACCGAGGTCAACCCGGTGTTGATCGTCGAGATGACGATCTGCGCCCCGATGACCGTCGCGAAGCTGCGATAGAAGGTGCGAAACCGAAGGGCAATTTCCTGGCTGACGAGCGAATAGAGGCTGTCTTTGGCCGCGTTCGGGTCGCCCTCCATTTGCCAACCGGCCTTCAGAAAGAGGCTGACTGCGACGACCAGGCCGACGATCAACATGGCAAGTTGGAACGCGGCCGTTCGCGCGTAACGGCCGACGTTGGCGAACTTGTCCTTGACCTCGTTCAGCGCGAGCGTCTTGAGGCTGGCGTAATCGGTGAAGGGCAGTTCCAAGCCCTGTTTCTCTGCGTAGCCCACCACCGCCGGGATGGTCGCTTCCGCGATTTTGGGCAGGGCGATATACGCCTGCCGCGAGAAAAAGAACAGCCCGTAACCGATGGCCGTGACCGCGATGATGTAAATCGTGACGCCCAGCGCTTTGCTGCGGCCGAAGCTGAACTGGCGCAACGCGAAGTAGCCGAAAAGCGTCGTGAGCGCCAGCGTCGCGAGGTGCAGCAGTCCGACCAGCGCAAGGAGCACCGCCATGATCGCGTAGGAGATGCGCGCGGGCGTGCTCATGGCCGATTTATAGCAGTTCAGCGGCTTTTTGCCACTGGCGTTTATGGGAAGCCACCTCGGCTTTTGCGCATGCATTGGGACCATAACTAGATCGTCCTCGTCCTCGGAACCGAGTCGGCCAGTCGAGGACGAGAACGAGGACGAAGGGACGGATCACGGAGAGCGAACACCTCCAAAATTCGGACGTGAGTTGGGGCCATGAACCCACCCCCAACGCCTCCGGAGGAGGGGAGTCAATGTCGGGCACGCTTGCCGAGTTCCCCTCCTGGGAGGGGTCAGGGGTGGGTCGGTTCATGGAAAACCTCCTTTCGCTTTTGCGCACGCATTGAGACCATCAACCGCCCCCTCACCCCTTCCCTCTCCCCCAATGGGGGAGAGGGTGGCCGGAGGTCGGGTGAGGGGACGGTTGATGGAAAGAGGGGAATTCACCGGACCTTTTCCAGCAATAATGGCGCGAGGTCGCCGATCTTCACTCGCTCCTGCTTCATCGAGTCGCGGTCGCGCAATGTCACGGTGTCTTTCAGTTCCGGCCCTTTCTCGCCGAGCGTCTCGAAATCAATCGTGACGCCGAACGGCGTGCCGGCCTCGTCCTGACGGCGATAGCGGCGGCCAATCGCGCCGGCCTCGTCATAGAAAACCGTCAGGTGCGGACGCAGAAGGTCGCGCACTTCTTTTGCCTTGTTCACGAGGTCGGGTTTGTTCTTAAGCAACGGGAACACGGCAACCTTGATTGGCGCAACGCGCGGATGAAACCGCATCACGACACGCGTTTCCAGATGGCCCTTTTCGTCGGGCGCCTGGTCTTCGCTGTAAGCGTGGCAGATCAAAGCGAGGATGAGACGGTCCACGCCCGCGCTCGGTTCAATCACGTGCGGAATATAGTTGCCCCGGGCGAGGCCGTCGGCGTCTTCGCGCGCCTGTTTCGCGGATTCCTCGGCGGCGACGCCCATCTGCGCGAGATATTTCAGTCGCGCATCGTGGTAGCGCTGCCCAAGCTCCTTCTTTTTCGTTTCATCGAGCCTGGCCCAGGCCGCCTTCAACTCGTCGTCGAACACGCCCATTGGCTTGCCGGAAAAACGTTGGTGTTGCGAAAGGTCGAAATCGCCGCGCGCGGCGATGCCTTCGAGTTCCTGCGTGCCGAAAGGAAACTTGTAGAGAATATCGACCGTGGCCCTGGCGTAGTGGGCGAGTTCGTCCTTCTTCTGCCAGTATTCCTCCAGTGAAGCGCGCGGCAGGCCGATGCTCTCATACCAACGGATGCGTTGCTCGACCCAGTATTTGTGCCAGGCTTCCCAGCCCCAGTCGGGCTGGGGTTGAGGGTTGAGGGTTGAGGGTTGAGAGCCAGAGGTTGGATGTTCGGCGTTCGATGTTCGAGGTTCGATGCTTTCTTTCCAAATATCTGCCGCATTCGCCACTTTGCCACAAATCGCATCGACCGCTTCGTCCGGCTTGATGAAGAATTCCAGCTCCATCTGTTCGAACTCGCGGGAGCGGAAGGTGAAGTTGCGCGGGTTGATTTCGTTGCGAAATGCTTTGCCGATCTGCGCGATGCCGAAAGGAATCTTCTGCCGCGAAACTTCGAGGACCGTTTTGAACTGGGCGAAGATGGCCTGCGCGGTTTCCGGGCGGAGATAAGCGACGCTCTCGGGATCCTCCACCGGACCGACGTAGGTCTTGAACATCAGATTGAATTGGCGAGGCTCCGTCAGCAATGAGCCGTTCTCCGGGTTAAATTGCTGAGAATTCTCCTGCCGCTCCGTGCGAAGCACGATAACAACTGGATTCGGTATGCCTCTTCTCTTGTAGAACTCTTGCGCGATCTTGACCGCGGGGTTTAACCCTTTGGTGCCTCCCAAATTAAGCGATCCTGACTCATTGCCGACATCCATCGCGGAAAATCTTTGGAGCGTGCTGCTACTGAAAACGCCTTGTTTGATTGCAGTCTGCAACGCACTCACTTCTTCTTCAATCGAACCACTCAACATCCAACACCCCCCGCGAAAATTCTCGCCAAACACTGTAGAACTATTCTGAAGTAAGCTTCTCAGTTTCGGTGCTAAATCAGTGCGCGACCAAATAGTTGATCGTTCGGGTGTTTTTGCCTCTTCGACCAGCTTTTGGAATGACGCGAGATCGACAGCGCCTCCAAATCTTATGACCCACCCGCTTTGCGGCTCGACTTGATCCGCCCGAAATCGTTTGCCGCTTACCAAACAATCCACCATCGGATCGCTGAAGGTGCTGGTGTGGCCGCTGGCCTCCCAGATTTTGGGGTGCATGATGATGGAGGCTTCGAGCCCGACGACGTCTTCGCGCTGTTGCGTCATGCTGCGCCACCAGAGTTCTTTCACGTTGCGCTTCAGTTCCGCGCCGAGCGGACCGTAATCCCAGAACCCGTTGATGCCTCCGTAAATTTCCGACGATTGGAAAATGAAACCGCGCCGTTTGCACAGCGACACGATTTTTTCCATCAAGGGAGTTTCTTTCGGCTCGGCCATGAGGCGGGCAGTTTTCTTGAAGCACCGACTGATGTCAAGGAACGGGAGCGAACCCGCGTGAGCGCGGGCGTTTCGGTCGGCGGATTCGCGGAGCGCGGGTCTGCCGACCCGCAGCGATTTCTTCAGACCGCGCGCGCAGTATAGGCCGGCGATGTTTGAGGTCAAATGGGTGTTGCGGCTCGCAGAACGCGGCTACAGCCCCAGCGGGGCGAAATCTTTGTAGGTTGGCCGATCAAACGAATCAAAGCTCCGTCAGGAGCGGCATAGAGGCAGATGTCGCTCCTACGGAGCTTGTGTTTCTGTTTGGGTGGATGAACTACAAAGATGCCGCGCCGATGGCGCTGAGTTTTCGTTGGAACATTTGTGCCGGGGGTCGCGGAGCCGCGCTCCTGGCCGGCGCTTTGGATCGCACCCGAACGGAGGTCAGTTGTAGGGTTGCTGAGGCGAGGCGACTGACGGTCCGGCTCGCGAGGACCTGTCCTCCGTAGTAGAACTGCGCATGGTGGACGCTCGCCCCACCCTCGCATTACAGCGGTCGGCGATTCCAACAGCGCACAGGCGATCGGCTATTTGCCGATGCGCACTGGGGAAAGCCAGCTTTCGCAGCTCGGCCAACGAACACCAGCGCCCGTTTGGAATTGTCCGGAGCTTCCGGCCGGCAAATTCAACGCGAACAACCTCCAGCGTGATTCGGAAACGGGTGATCGTGTGTCGGATTTGGCGCAGTGGCTCGATGACAAGGGGAGGTGAGCCGAACAAATCTCTTGCGAGTTGTCGGCTGTTCGACCGGCATCCGTCCACCTCGACGTTCGGAAACTCCCACAGGCGCGCGTTGACGACACCGGCGGGGCGTTGGCGAACAGGGAAGCGACCGCGACTTTCAGCAACGAACGCGACAAAGCGGCGTTCAGTCAAGGCAGCCTGTTGGTCGAGGTTGGGCAGTTTGACCACGCGGTTCTCGCGGAACGCGATGCAATGTTTTCGCACGGGGCAGAGCGAACACTTCGGCTGGCGAGAGGTGCAAATCGTGGCGCCCAGTTCCATCAGAGCCTGGTTGAGATGCGAACAGGTCGGTTCATGGAAAAGGGAAAGGGTGGCCGCCTGGCGAACGAGCGTTTGTGCGAGTCCCCAAAGTCTTGCGCCGGTTTTCTTCTCACGAGGATTTTCGGCGATGCCGAAGAGGCGGGTGAGCACGCGGATCACATTTCCGTCGAGAACCGGCGCCGGTTCATTGAAAGCGATGCTGAGCACGGCGCCGGCCGTGTAGCGGCCAATGCCGGGCAGGGCAACCAGATCATCGTATTTTTGCGGAAACCGGCCGCCGTGCCGATCCACGATTATTCGCGCGGCCTTCTGCAAATTATTGGCGCGCGTGTAATAGCCGAGTCCTTCCCAGAGCTTCAGCACTCTTTCTCTTCGAGCGCGAGCCAGCGATTGCACGGTCGGCAGTCCGCGCATCCAGCGTCGCCAGTAGGGAATGACCGTCTTGACCTGCGTTTGCTGGAGCATGATTTCGGAAATCCAGATGGCGTAGGGATCTCGTGTGCGCCGCCACGGCAGATCGCGCGCGTTTTGCCTGAACCAGGCAAGCAACGGTCGAACCAGCGCGCCGGTCTTCGCGCCACTCAGCTCCTGGCGTTCGCCCTTCGCCTTACGTTTGCGTTGCACAGTTGCGCAGATTACGACAACCACCTACGATGACTCAACGTTTGTGAAACCGTTGACGTCATACACGTGCGCGCTCGCCGAGCCGGAAGCGCGGGCTCTGGAAGAATATTTGCGCGAGCACGGCTACGAATTTCGCCAGGCGCCTTACGCGCGATTCGCGGCCGAGAAGGAGAAAGTCAACGTGGTGTTTTACGAGAGCGGCAAACTGGTCGTGCAGGGGAAAGGGACGCAGGATTTTGTCGAGTTCGTGCTTGAACCGGGCATTCTGAAGCAAGCCCGGCTCGGCTATGAAACCGTTTTGAATCCGGAGCTGCTGTTGCCGCGGCTCGGGGTGGATGAAAGCGGAAAGGGGGATTTCTTCGGGCCCTTGTGCGTCGCGGGGGTTTTCGTGAATGAATCGGTGGTGAAGGCGTGGGAAAATTCAGGTATTCGCGATTCCAAAGACATTTCCAGCGACAGCAAGATTGCCGAGCTGACCAGACTGATTCGCGACACTCCAGGCTGCGTGACCAGCGTGGTGCCGATTGGCAACGAGGCCTACAACCGGCTTTACCGCCGGATGAAAAGCGTGAACGCGATTCTGGCCTGGGGTCACGCTCGGGCCATCGAGAACCTGATGGGACAGAAGCATCGAATGAATCCACCGCCGGTGCGCGCCATTAGTGATCAATTTGCCGCGAACAAAGCGACCGTGGCCAATGCTTTGATGAGTCTGGGGCGGGACATCGAGCTGGTTCAGCGGCACAAGGCGGAAGCTGACCTTGCGGTAGCCGCGGCTTCGATCCTGGCGCGACACGAATTCGTGACGCGGCTGGCCGCGCTGGAAAAACAGTTCGGAATGAAATTTCCCAAAGGCGCTTCCGGCGCCGTGGATGAAGCCGCCAGGAAGTTTGTCGCCAGGCACGGGACGGAAGGCCTGGCCAAGGTCGCCAAGACGCACTTTCGAAACGCCTTCCGCGCACAGGGCCTGCCGGAGCCGCCGAGGTCGGAATGGAAAGGGAATCGTTGACATTGGTCATTCGGGCTTCCGTCATTTACTTGACTCCGCTCGCTAGAATCGTCTGAAAATGCGGGGGCTGTTCTTCGCGCGCCACGACGCTGATCTCGACTTTCTTGAAAGCGGCCTCTTCGAGCCAACGGTGCAAATCGCTTTCTGCGAAACCAAGCCAGCGGTCGCCGTAAAGCTCCCGCGCTTTCTGGAAGTTGTGCTGGAGCAAATCGAGGATCATGATTTGCCCGCCGCTTCGCAGCATTTTGAAAGTTGAATGGATTGCGTTGGCCGGAACCGCAGCGTGATGCAGAGCCTGACTGAGGATGACGAGGTCAACGCTTTGCGGTTCGATGGGCGGATTCTCCAGATCGCCGAGGCGAAATTCCAGGTTCTTCAGACCGTTTTTCTTCGCCTTGGCCGCGCCGAAGGCGACGATCTTTTCCGAGTTATCAACCGCGATGACCTTTTTGCAGCGGCGCGCGAGCAGTTCGCTCAACAGACCTTCGCCGGAGCCGAGGTCGGCCACAGTCAGCGGCGGCAGGATGCGCAGCAGCAAATGACCGAACGCCTGCCAGGATCGGCCCGGGCCGTACACACGGTCGAAACGACCGGCAATCTGGTTGAAATACACCTGCGCCTGTTCGTTCCGGCGCGCGAGGATCCGTTTGAGGTTGAGCTGATCGGCGGCGTGCTCGTGCGTTTCCTTCGCCCCGCGCACGGCCAACCGGATGAATTCGCTCCCGACAGTGTCGGCATCGTGGTTGAGCTTGTAAAACGTCCGTTTGCCTTCTCGCCGCGATTGCAGCAAGCCTGCCTCTTGCAACAGACCGAGGTGGGTCGAAATGCGCGACTGCCCCATCCGGGTGATCTCCTGCAATTCGTTCACCGAAAGGTCGCCCTTCTCCAACAATGCCATGATCCGCAGGCGCGTAGGGTCGGCCAGGGCGCGGAGCGATTTCAAAGTGGCGGACATGCAGATTTTTCCTGAAATATCTATTGACGTGCCGCGCTATTCTTATATCATCCAATCTTGATATGTCAATATGTGTCCGCACCTTTTGAAAACTGAATGAGCAAGAACTATATCTTTTCTTCGGAGTCCGTCGGCGAGGGCCATCCGGACAAAGTTTGCGATACGATTTCTGACGCGGTCCTGGACGCCTGCCTCGCGCAGGACAAATACAGTCGCGTCGCCTGCGAGACCTACGCCAAATGCAACCTGGTGGTGGTCGGCGGCGAAATCACGACCAAAGCGAGGCTCGATCACAACGCCGTCGCGCGTCAGGCGATTCGTGACATCGGTTACACGCACGACGACGACGTGTTCCACGCGGACCGTGTGCTCATCGTCAATGCCATCACTTCGCAAAGTCCGGACATCGCCCAGGGTGTGGATGCGCGGGAAGCCGAAGGGAAGGGCCACGCCGAGCAGGGAGCGGGCGATCAGGGCCTGATGTTCGGCTACGCCTGCAACGAAACGCCTGAGCTGATGCCCGCGCCGATCATGTATGCGCACCAGATTGGCCGTGAGCTGACGCGCATTCGCAAGAGCGGCAAGGTCAAGTGGCTCCGGCCCGACGCCAAGAGCCAGGTATCCGTCCAGTACATCGACGACCAGCCCGTGCGCATCACCAATGTGGTTGTCTCCACGCAGCACGCGTACGATGTGAAGCACAGAACCATCAAAGAATTTTGCATCGAGGAAGTCGTTAAGAAGGTTCTGCCCGGCGAACTGCTCGACAAACGGACGCAATACCTCATCAACCCGACCGGCCGTTTCGTCGTCGGCGGACCTCAGGGCGACACGGGCTTGACCGGACGGAAGATCATTGTCGATACCTACGGCGGCATGGGTCGTCACGGCGGCGGAGCGTTTTCCGGCAAGGACCCCAGCAAAGTGGATCGCAGTGCCGCTTACATGGGCCGCTACGTTGCCAAGAACATCGTTGCCTCCGGCCTGGCCACCAGCGCCGAGATTCAGTTCGCCTACGCGATTGGTTATCCGGACCCGGTTTCCGTTTGCGTGAATACCTTCGGCACCGGCAAAGTGCCCGACGAAGTCATCGAGAGGGCCGTCGGCGAGGTCTTCAGCTTCAAGCCCGCCGACATCATCCGACAGCTCAATCTGCTCCGTCCGATTTATTCGAAGACGACCAACTACGGTCACTTCGGCAAGGTGGATGATCTCGACAGCATCACTTGGGAACGCACTGACAAAGCCGGCGCACTGAAACGGGCCGTGAAATGATATTTAAGCGTTGAACCGTTGAAACGTTAAATCGTTACACGGGTTCGGCGCAAAACCGATTCAACGATTCAACCATTTAACGAATCACGATTCAACGATTTAACGATTTAACGATTTAACGATTATGCCCACCGTCAAACTTCCTCCCTCTCGCGCCAAGGCTGCCAAGCCCATTGCAAAAAACGGCGAGGGCGCTGCCAAACGCGACTACTGCGTCAAAGACATCTCACTCGCCGACTTCGGTCGCAGGGAAATCGAAGTCGCCGAGCAGGAAATGCCCGGTCTCATGGCGGTGCGCGCCAAACATGGCGGCCAGAAGCCGCTGAGGGGCGTGCGTGTCACCGGTTCGTTGCACATGACCATCGAAACCGCCGTGCTCATCGAGACGCTCGTTGAGTTGGGCGCGTCCGTGCGCTGGGCGAGCTGCAACATTTTTTCCACGCAAGACCAGGCTGCTGCCGCCATCGCCAAGGCGGGCATTCCCGTCTTCGCCTTCAAAGGCGAAACGCTCGAGGAATACTGGGACTTCACGCTCGCGGCGCTCACGCATCCGGGCAACAAAGGTCCGCAACTGATCGTGGACGACGGCGGCGACGCCACGCTCCTGCTGCACAAAGGCTACGAAATGGAGCAGGGCGACGACTGGGTCAACGCGCCGAGCGACAGCCACGAAGTATCCGTTGTGAAGAACTT
>QHOP01000064.1 GCA_003219345.1 Verrucomicrobiota bacterium | reverse complement strand
GGTTCAATGCGTAGTCACCAGCCCGCCATACTTCCGGCAGAGGGATTACAAATCACATAAACAAATAGGCAATGAGGAAACCCCAGACAGTTATGTCCAAAAACTCATGAGCGTTTTTCGAGAATGTTACCGGGTGCTTTCGTCGGACGGACTTCTTTGGCTGAATTTGGGAGACAAGTATGAGGTCGGACAATTGTTGGGGATGCCATGGCGTATTGCATTCGCGATTCAAAAGATCGGCTGGACACTTCGAGCGGATGTAATTTGGCACAAGACGAACGCAATGCCGGCTTCCGTCAAAAACCGCCCGACGACGGACCACGAGTACGTGTTCATGTTTTCGAAGTCAGGGGATTATTTTTACAACGCGGATGCTATTCGCGAACCGCATGTGACATTCACCGAAAAAAGTCGGATGATGGGCGGACGCGGCCATTTTGGGAAACGCGGCGGAACTCCAGAAAACTCGGCAGAAATAAGCGGACGGTCTGGCCAATTCCGCTTTCAAAATTCCCCGATGCTCATTTTGCCGTATTTCCAGAAAAACTCGTCGAGACGTTCGTTTTGGCATCAACCCGACCGAAAGACTTAGTCCTCGACCCGTTCCTTGGAAGCGGGACAACAGCGGCTGTGGCTCAAAAACTCGGGCGACATTTTTTGGGATTGATTGCAACGCGGAATACTGCGCTCTTGCCAAAGAGCGCGTTCAAAAGGCGCAACCGGCTCTCGGTCTCGTTTAGTTAGACGTATTCCCTGAACACCGGAACGAGCTTCTCCAGTTCCTCTGCGAGCAAAGGCTGAATTGCCTCAATCTGATTCGGATTCACCCGCAAGTAAACGCAGTGTTCGCATTTCAGCGACTTTAAATCGCCTCCCCACGATTCCGCGATGACAACCGGGATGCATTCGTAACCGTGCTCGTGAGCGACAGAAATCGCTTTGAAAATATCTCGGGTGAACAAATTCGCGTGGCCTCCGCCCATCGTCTCTCTCGTTTTTACCGGCAGGAGAATCGCCTTTTTGTTGCCTGTGACTTGCACGTCGTACGTTTCCTCGCTGATTCGCACCTCTCCATCGCCAATCTTCAGTTGGAGCGAATGTTTTGTGAACAGGTCTTTCAGCGCCTGTCTGACAACCCCTTCAAAGCGCGTGCCCTTTAACGCGCGCCGACTGCCCTCCAGTCGCGCGAGCATGACTTCTGAAAGCGCGGGCCATGACCAGTTTTCGGCTTCTGGAAACAGTGGCCCGACGAACTTTCGAAGCAGGTTTAACAAATTCACGCGCCA
>QHOP01000553.1 GCA_003219345.1 Verrucomicrobiota bacterium | reverse complement strand
CTCGCTGTGGATGCTTTGGACCGCTTCTGTGTGGCGTGGGCTGAATCGCCTACTCCGGACTTCATCAACCAGATAGCTGCTCGCGTGATGCAGTTTGACGGGACGAACATCACCTATCTGACTCATTCGTTCTTCCCGTTTGTGAACTACGACCCGGATGGCAGCCTGAACCTCACGACCCTCACGCCCAGCGTCGCGATGACAACGCGGCAAATCTGCATCGCGGCCAAGGGTACCATCAACAGCACGAACAACCCGGCCGCCGGCCCAAATACGGCGGCAGAGACGACCCTCTACACGGTCATCAGCACGCCGGTCGGCGCCGCGCCTGCGCTGACCGCGGTCCGCTCCGGGAACAGTCTGGTTATCTCCTGGCCGGCTTCGGTCACGGGCTTCACGTTGGAGAGCACCGGCAGTCTGCCCGCTCCGAGTTGGACGACGGTCGGTGGCGTGGTCAATAACTCGGCGACGATCACAATCGGGTCAGGCAACAAGTTCTATCGGTTGCGACAATGAGCCTTCGGGTGCCGGAAACCGCACCCTCCGCCGCGGTGGAAGATCAGAACGAGCCGCAACCGGACGAGTTCTCGGGATTCCAATTCCGCAGGTTTCATCTTTGGCTATTCACGTCGGGCCAGGTTGCGACAAAAAAGAACGGCTGTCGCACATTTCGCGTTGCTGTCTGATTCTGTTTTGACTACAAGGAGGCCCGCCTGAGGCATGGGATGATTTGCCGCCGGAAAGATGTATGAAAAAACTGACGTTTCTTTTTTCGACCGCGACGCTCGCCCTGTTTTATTCCGCCGCCGAAGCCGCTATCATTACCGTCAACACCACCAACAACATCAACCCCGTGCCGCTGGTTGAAACGTCGCTGCAGCAGGCGCTCACCAGTCTGCAGGACGGCGACACGATCCAGTTCAACATTCCCGGAAACGGCCCTTTCCACCTCAAAACGCCGACCAACGGTTATCCGGTCATCACCAACCACCGCATCACGATTGACGGCTACAGCCAACCCGGCTCCTCGCCGAACACGAACGAAATCCTTGCGCCCAACAACGCGAAAATCCAAGTCGTGCTCGATTCGCGCGACGGCCCGGAACAAAGAACGCGTCTGGGGTCACCCAGCGGCACCGGCTTCGCCGATTCCGACAGCGCTATCCTCGCCGTGCGGGGCGGAAGAAATTTCAAAATCGACGGCATTAGCTTTTTGTCGCGGCACACCGCCGGCACCGGTCCGGATCCTTCGAATCAGGATCCGGGCGATCCGGAAATTCACTGCATCGCTTTGATCAACGACGCGACGAACGCGCGCATCAGCGGCTGTTGGTTTGGCCTCGACCCGGACGGCGTGACGGTCGCGGGCGGCCGCTCGTCGGTGGCTGCGTTCAAAGACGACAGCGGGGCGAGCGCTTCCGGCCTGATCTTCGGCACCGACGGCGATGGACAAAACGATCCCGCGGAATTTAATATCAGCATGGGTATGGGATTGGCCGTCAACCTGGACACACCCAACATCAAAGTGGCCGGCAATTTCTTCAATGTCTTTCCGAACGGCACGAACTTTCTCGACCTTTCAACCATCACGCTCTTCGACGGTGGCGGCCTCGAGGCCATCCAAAACAGCGCGGCCGACAACATGATCATCGGCACAGACGGCGACGGCGTCAGTGACGCGAATGAACGGAACATTTTCGGCCCGGTCTTTTCCGACACTTTCGCCCGATTTTCGGGCGCGGCCACCAACGTCACTTTCGCCGGCAATTACGTTGGCGTCGGCATCGACGGCCAGTCCGCCATTCCGCGAAGCCAACTGGAGAACAACATCACTTTGTTCAGCATCCAAAAACAGTCGAACATTCGCGTCGGGTCGAATTTCGACCGTGTCAGTGACGCGCTGGAAGGAAATCTGATCGCGAACCTCGGCTGTCAGATGGAGTCGTGCGACACACCGGTCCGCGCGTTTGTCGGCCTCCACGACAGCAACAATGACGACGCGGGCGCCGACGCGGCCAGGATCGTCCTCCGCGGCAACACGCTGGTCAACAATGCCAGCGCCGTCCTTATGCAGGACCAGAACGTGACGATCGCGACCTACTATTCGGCGGTCCTCGCCGACAGCACGAACGATTTCGCCACAGCGTTGTCCACTAACGCCGCCGGGACGCAATTGCTCGTCACCATTCCGCCGCCGAATACGAACAAATATTCAACGGCCATTGTGGACTTTTACGCGGTTGACCCGGTTGGCCTGACAAACGCCATCGGGCAAACGAACGTCATCGTGCACGGGACCCCCTTGGCGTCGGTCGTTGACGGCTCGGCGGATGATCTGGACTCTGCGGCCAATAATAGCGTCGCGTTCGACATCAGCAGCTTGAACCTCACCGGGGTCACGACGGTGGCCGCGCTGGTGACTTATTCCGCGGACGCCAGCCTGGTGACGCAAGCCGGACGTGCCGTGACCGCCATCTTCGCGAATCCAGTGACTGTGAAACCGGTCGCGTCACCGCTGCGCATCAGGTCCTTTTCATACGCAGGCGGAAATGTCACCTTCACCCTGTCCGGCGGGAGGCCGCCCTACCAGTTGCAGGTTCGCACGAATCTGACGACAGACAATTGGGCGAATCTTGGC
>QHOP01000063.1 GCA_003219345.1 Verrucomicrobiota bacterium | reverse complement strand
AGGAAAACGGCGGGCCACCATGACAGAGCCCGCCTGTTTGCCGGAAAGAACTTTGAGTTGCACCATTCAATACCACCGCTGCGGAACGCTGATTTGATCGCCGGGATAAATCGGCTTATCCAGCTTGGGGTTCTTCAGGGCCTTGGCGCAATTCTCAGTTTCCTTCCGACCGTCCGCGCGGATAATCTGAACGTTTTTGCGGTTCGCATATTCATCAAAGTCGCCTGCGGCCTGGATCGCTTTGAGCACGGTCATCTCGGACAAATATGGCTTCTGCCCGCCGTTCTTGACCCGGCCACCAACGAAGTAATAGCTCTCCTGCCTTTTGACCGTCACGGTCGCGTTCTTGAAATAAGCGGGGACATACAACTTCTGAAGCGCGTCCTGCAGTTGGCCGATGGTTTTCCCGGCAGCCAGGATCGCCTGACCCAGCAAAGGAGGGTAGATAAAGCCGTCCTCGCGAATCTGCTCTTCGTGTTTCTCCAGCGGAGTGGGCGTGCCAGCGAAGGTGATGGTGATGCGATCGCCCGTTCGAAGCAGGTCGGGCGAAAGGTTCGCCGGCGACGCCTGATTGGTCTGGCCGCCTGCCGCCGACACCGGGATCGGAGCAGGACCGATGGCCGGCGCAGCGTTGGTGCCCGCCGCATCCGGGAAGGCGTATGGAGTGGTTCCGCATCCAGCCAGCAGGGTAAACGTCAGGGACGCAAGCGCCGAAAGAAAACACCGCAGGCTGATTTTAAGCGACGAATTCATCTCCGAAAATGCTTAGCGGAGCAGCCGCGAACAACAATCAATATTTTTGCTTGAGATCGAGCTGGGCGCGCTCGCCGGCGGGCTTTTTCTTTTCGCCGTTGTTCTTGGCCGCAGGTTCCTCCTCCCGCTTGGCGTAATAATCGTAGTAATAGCCGCTGTAGTAGTAGTAATAGGAATCTTGCGAAATGTTGATGTTGTTCAATACGACGCCCAGCATGGCTCCGCCCACCTTCTCGACCATTTGCTTGGCCCGAATCGTCATCGCCTGCGGATACTTGCGATACTGTATCACCAACACTGACAGGTCCACTTCACTCGCGAGAATCGAGGCGTCGCTCACGCCCATGATCGGCGGCGAATCGAAGAAGACAAAGTCATAACGCCGCTTTGCTTCTTTGATGAAATCCTTCATCTGGGTGGAATTCAGGATTCCCAGAGAACTGCTTGGCAATTTCCCGCTGGGCAGGAAGTCCAGGGTTGGAATGCTGGTGGTTTGAATCACCTCTTCCAGTGTGTTTTGCCGCAGCAGATAATTGGTCAACCCGACCGAATTGGAGACGTTCAACAGCTTGTGCAAGCTGGGCCGCCGCAGGTCGGAGTCCACCAGTAATGCGCGCTGACCGTTTTGGGCGAACACCACCGCCAGATTGAAAATGGTCGTTGATTTGCCTTCGCCGGCCCCGCCGCTGACCACCGTGAGGCTGTTGGCGTCCTCGCGTTTGCGCGAAAACAGAACGTTCGTGCGGAGCACCCGATAAGCCTCCGCATGCGGACTCTCCGGGCCCTCCAGGATAAGAGAACTGACATTCTGTGGAATGACGCCCAACACCGGCGCCTGCAAAGCCCGTTCCACATCGTCAATCGTCTTCACGCTCGTGTCGAGATACTCAATGAAAAACGCGAGACCGATGCCCACAATCAGTCCCACGATGATTCCGAGGGCAATGTTTAATTTGAAGTTGGGGCTGACCGGTCTCCGACCGGGTTCAGCGTTGTCGGTGATTTCAACAATGGAAGTCTTTGGCAGCGCCGCGTCCACGGTTTCCTGCAAAATGCGCAAATGCACTGCGTCGCGAAGCTTTTGCAAATCGTCCAGCTTACGTTTTGCTTTGAAATAGGGGCGGTATTGTTCGGTCATGAATGCATCGTTCGTCCGGGCGTGATCAACCGCGCTGGCCAGGGTGTCCAAATTCAACTTGAAAGCATCGACCTTCAGCTTCAATCCCCCCAGGATGCCGTTGATCCGCTGGTTGATGTTGGTATCCAGGTTCGCCTGCATTGCGGCCATAGCTATGAATTCCGGATTTCGAGGGCCCAAACCCGCATTCAACTTGGCCAGGTTGGCCTCGGTGGTGGAAAGATCCGTCATCAGCTTTGAAAGCAGCTCGTCATTGATGGCAGTCAGTATCGACTTTCTCAGTTCGCTATCACCATGCTCCTCTCTGAGCTTGAGGAGGCCGTTCAGCAAACCCGCCAGCCCGCTATAATCCGCTTCCACCCGGATGCGTTGTTCTTCCAGGCTGCGAACCGTTTGCGGCTCCAGCGTGGAATAGGCGTAGGCGCCTTCCGGTTGAATGTCTGAAATCTTGTATTCCTTGCGCAACTGATCGACTGCGATCTCGGCCGCTTTGACTTTCTCATCATTTTGCTCCAGTTCCTGCTTCAATACTTTGATGCCTTTCCTGGACATCTCCTGTTTTAACTCCAACCGGGTGTCTCGATAGACGTTCGCGATTTCATTGGCGATCTTGGCCGCTTCCTGCGCCGGGTTGTCCTTCTCCTTCGCATCGCTGTAAACACGGATTTCAATGAGGCTGGTGTTGCGCGTCTCCCGCACATCAATTTTTCCATGCAATATATCGAAAGTTTCAGGCGTCTTCAGCGGGATATTGTTGTTGTACCGTTCGCCCCATCTTTCGTTCAGTCTCAGATTCTCGATCACTTTGTAGAGCACTTTCCTGGAGCGAATCTTCTCGAATTCGGTCCGGATAAAGAACGGGTCGTAAGCTGAATTGTTCTGCGTGAACCCGATCGGATTAATGTCGGAAACGTCCTTCTCCACCGCAATGCGGACCGTGCTGGACCACGATTCCGGCAAAATGAACGTGACCGCCGTGGTGGTCAACACCACCAGGAGGAATACGGCCAGAATGACCGTCTTCCGGATCCGAATGATGCGCCAGTAATCGAGGAAATGGAGTTTGGTCTCCACCGGATTGGAATTTGTTTTCGCTGTTTCCATAGATAAAAAAGGAGGCTAGAGCTTTTGCTTCCAGCCTCCCCTATTGTTCTGTCTGTTAAATCTCAATAGGTCGCTCGCAACCCGAAGTAAATCCGGTTCCGCGTGAAGCTCCGGCCAATTTCCGAATCAAGCCGATCATAGTTATAACCTGCGTCCGCCGAAATAAACGTGTTCACCTGATAAGAGCAGTTAACCCCCAAGGTGCCGAGCAACTCAACCCTTCCATCATCCAACCCACCTTTGAAGGTCGAGTGCTGGAACTGGCCGATTAAACTGCCGGTCACTTTGGGCGTGATCCGATGATTCACCGCGCCATAAATCCCGGTGCTTTCCTGGTCGAGTGTCGGCGTCGCAGAGACCGGCTGGAAAGCGACATCAGTCGCGTTGCGCTTATGCATGATTCCAAGCCGCAAGTAGCAGCCCGGATTGTAGGTCCACGTTGTGTAGGCGTCGACATACGGGCTCACCGTGCTCTCAGGATCGACGGCAAGGCGATTGGGATAATCTGTAAACTGGGCGCCAACTTCCACATGCCCGGTCAACTGCGAGGTGAAGCTCTGATCCGCTCCCACAGTCACGGTATGAGTAGTGGTATCCCGCCTCGTCGGATCGGTTATTGGCGACAAGACAGGATCGTTCGCCGCCGTGGAATCTTTACTGGTGTGATCCACAATCCCGAATTTGTAGCTTAACAACCCAACGGTGTTCGGCAACGCCTGCCAACGCGCCTTTAATACGCCCAAGTGTTCATCCCGGTCGAGAAGGGCTGAAAGGCTGCCGCTGCCGTGTTCAGCGAAATCCCAGTAATCGTTTTGATAAGAGGCTTCCAGGCCGAGGAGAGGCGTCAATTCCGCCCTGAACGCCAACCGACCGAAGTTGTGGAGGTAAGGTTGGTCCGTGCGCAGCGTCCTGGCAGCGATACCGGTGCTCAGGTCGGGTTCCTCCACGTAGTCGAGCGAATCACTTACCTCGAGCTTGTAGCGCTCCGAAATGGTATGGTTGAGGTTCAGCTTGAACTGGTGGGTGTGGTCCGCATCATTTCTCGGGCGGGCATCGTAAAACCGCAGGTCATAAACGTAATTGAAACCGATCAGCGTCTGGTCCAGGGCGACGTTGACCGCCAGCGAAGGACTGACTTCAAGCCCCCAAGAATCTTGTTTCTGCGATCTGACAGAGTCCGTCGGGTTGTCATCGTAAAAGCCGCGCACCAAGCCCGAAACGGACCAAAGCTTGGACTTTTCCAGCGGTGAAAGGCCCGGTGCATAAGCAGCCTGCAAACCGGCGGCACCAAGCGCAGCTAGACTGGCGGAAGCGATGATTTTTTTCATAAATTGAATTTCCTGTGTTTACACAAGTTTCGCCCAAGAACAGCTTGTATTGAAAAGTGGACTTCTTTTACGTTTTGCACCCGGGATTGTCAAACATAAATCTTTCCAAAATAAACGATTTCATCTGGTTGGCTCTGTTCGGCCTTTCCCCCATCGCGGCCAATCGGTAAGGAAAAGCTGGCCGCGGTCAAGGTACTGACCGGTCGGAACATGCTTCAATGGAAAGCCCGCAGGCAAGCCATTTGTCGTCACTAAGCTGTCCAGAAGAAATCTTTCCCATGTCCCCTCTCGCCCTCTGAGCATCTGCGAGTAGAACCGGGCGTCCATCGTCAGCGTCGTCAAGTAGAGCCCACGAACCGGTTTCCTCAGGTCGTTGACCGTGAAAAAATCGTCGTGCCCTTTTTGGTCCTGCACGTTCAACGTTGTCCAGACACTCTGCCGTCTGCCGTACCAGGCCATCGCCCAGGGCATATCGCTCATCACTAATTCCCGTTCATCCATCCAGCGCCCGAATTGCTGAACCCATGGCGGAAAATACGGAGGATAAGCCAATGGAAACTCCCTCGGCGGCATCAGCGTGAAGATCAGCGGCGCGCAACTGAGCAGCACAAAAATTCCCGTCACCAGATGTCGCAACTGCGGGAACGGCAGATTCAACTGGTCCGACAACAGCGAGTACATCCCGGCGCCGTAAATGAATACCAGCGGCGCCAGCAGAATGAGCAGGTCTTCCGAGTTGATCTCTGGCGAGTCGGTGGACAAATGCGTGCGGCCCAGTGCTTGAACCACTGTCAATACCAGCAGAGAAACCAGCAGAAACATTCTCAATCGTCCCAACGCCCGGTTCACAAACGGCACCAGCAGTCCAACCAGGAAAAAGCACGTGATCCAGCTTCCTCCGAGTTTCGGCAATTCATTGTGAAACATGCCCGCTGTGTTGACCACCAGTTTGCGAAGGTAGTCGTTCAACACCACCTCGCTGAAGTCCGGTTTCAGCGTCCGCTCAAGCCGGTCCCCCGGAAACTGCGGCGTATCCTCCACGACGGCATATCCCGCGGTGCCAAGCAGTGTTCCCGACCAATTGTAGTTACGCGCCAGCCAGGGCGCCAGGACCGCCACAAACGCCAACAGCGCAACCAGGCACAACACCACACGGCGCTGTGCAAAGTAGAGCGTGAAGAACGCCAGCACGGGCAACATCAGCCAACCGAACGAATACCGCGTCAGCGCGCCCAACCCCACTAGTCCCCCCGCCAGCAAGGCCATCGCGGCGAGCCAGGCGCCGCTCCGTCGCGATTCCCGCGAGCCTTGTTCCATGAGTACCAGGCACCAGATCAGCCCAAGGAAAATCACGACCAGCAACATCGTGGAAAGACCCGAGACGCTGACCCGCCAGAACAGCTCCGAACCGGCGAGCACCAGCGTGGAAATCCAGGCCACCGCCTCGTCAAACAGTCGTCTGCCCAACTGGAAGACGGCCAAAATGGCGGCGAAAAACAAGACCTGATTGAAAAAAGCGATCAGGACCTCCGGCTGATACCGGAGGAAAACAACTCCACCGGGGATCTCCCATTCAAAGGGGAGCACCTTCATAAGGCCGGCGAGAAGGAACGGATAGACCGGCGGATTGGCCAGGTCCGGATGCGCCGATTTCAAGAGCGCAAAATCGTTGGTGCGCTGCTTGAGTTTGATCTGATGTTGTTCAACCAGATGAATGCTCAGTGGACGGATGAATTCGGTGGTGTAGCCTTTGCCTGCTGCGATGTTGCGGGCCAACTGGGCCGCGTCCATCGCTTCCGCCGTGGAAAAATTTCGATATTCGCGCAGGTCGTAAACGGCGGTCAGCGCCAGCAGCGCAAGGATGGCCAGGACCCACCGGACCGTGCGCGTCCCTTCGCCCACTTCAAACCTGTGAATCCATTCCTGTAATCGAATCATGAAATAGGCTTCCGGTTTTTTCTCTCTGGGGTTTCTGGCCCCGCGGCTCGACGGTCCGCGATTGAATGGCCGATCAAAACTCTTCCAGATGATAAGTGTGGAGTTTCCGGTGCAACGTCCGGCGGCTGATGCCGATCTTCTTTGCCGCCAAAGTCCGGTTCCCATTCGATTCTTTCAACGCTCGAATAATGAGCTGTTTCTCGGCTTCCTGCACCGTCAGATCGTTTTGCGTCAGCAACCGGGCGGCATCCGCCGCGGCCTGTGCGGCGCCGTTGCCGCGTACGTTCGGCGGCAGATCGCGCGGCGTGATTTTTTCGCCCCGGCAAAGCACCACAGCGTGTTCGATGGCCGTGCGCAACTCGCGGACGTTGCCCGGCCACCCGTATTGCGTCAACGCTTCGAGCGATTCGACGGCAAATTCGTTCACTTTTTTGTCATTCTCCCGCGCAAACTCGCGCAGAAAATCCTGCGCCAGCAACGGAATGTCCCCCGTCCGCTCGCGCAGTGGTGGCAGCCGGATTTCCACGACTTTCAATCGGAAGTAAAGGTCTTCACGAAACGCGCCGGACTTGACCTGTTCCTCCAGGTTTTTGTTCGTGGCGGTGACCAGCCTCACGTCCGCCGTCAACGTCTTGTTGGAACCGACGCGTTCAAAGGTGCGCTCGCCGAGGAACCGCAGCAGTTTGATCTGAATCGTGGCGTCAATTTCGCCGATTTCATCCAGAAACAGCGTCCCGCCCTGGGCCTGCTCGACCCGCCCGATCCGCCGCTCGTGCGCGCCGGTGAACGCTCCCCGCTCGTGCCCGAACAGCTCGCTCTCGATCAATTCCCGCGGCAAACCGGCGCAATGCACTGCCACCAGCGGCTGCCGCGCCCGCGGGCTGAGTTGATGAATCGCCCGCGCGATCAGCTCCTTGCCGGTGCCGCTTTCTCCGGTCACGAGCACCGTCGCCTTCGACGGCGCGACCTGGCGCACCGTCTCCAGCACCTCCTGCATGGGCGGCGATTCGCCGATGATATTTTCCAGCCCGTATTTCTTATCCAGCTGTTGCCGCAGCGACTCGTTTTCAACTTCAAGCGATTGATGACGCAGCGCCCGGCCGATCCGCATTTCCAGCTCGTCAATTTGCATCCGCCCTTTGGCGATGTAGTCGTCGGCCCCGCGTTTCATCGCTTCCACCGCCACTTCTTCCGAGCCGTAAGCGGTCATCAGAATGCAGACCGGCGGTTTCGAAAGCGACTTCGCCCGCGCGATCAATTTCATGCCGTCCTCGCTCGGCAACCGAAGGTCCGTCAACAGCACATCGAAATGTTCCTTCTCCAGCAACTCCACCGCCGCAGCAGTGTCTTCGGCAAGATAAACGTCGTAACGGTCCTCCAACACCGCGCGCAACCCCTCGCGCGTCGGCTTTTCATCGTCCACGATCAACAGCATCGGTTTAATCATGCAAGGGCGCCTCCAGCAATCGCGGCTGCCGTTCGTGCAAGGGCAGCCAGATTCGAAACCGGGTTCCCTGACCCACGTTGCTCTCCAGCTTGATCAAGCCCCCGTGTTCCCGCACGATCCGCTGCACGATCATCAGACCCAAACCCGATCCTTTTCTTTTGGTGGTGAAAAACGGCTCGAAAATGCGGTTCAACTGTTCCTGCGGAATGCCGCAACCGGTGTCCGCGATGCTCACCCAGACACCGTCCGCGCCAGAGCCGGTTTGCACCGTCAACACCCCGCCCTTGGTCATGGCCTGCACCGCGTTCTTGACCAGATTGACCAGCACCTGCTTGATCTGGGCCGGATCCAGCGGCGCGGTCGGCAGTTGGCGCGCCAGTTTCTCCTCCACGGTCTGTCCGCGGTTCTCGATCTCCGGCCGTAGCAGATCAAGGGTTTCGCGGACGATGTCGTTCAATGAAACCATCTTCTTCTGCGGCGGCGTAGGACGAATGGCCTGCAGGAATTGCGTGACAATGTAATCCAACCGGTCAATTTCCCCTTTGGCAACGGTCAGATAATTTTGCAGTTTCGCGGCGATCTCCTCCATGTCGCTGCCGGAATGCAAGACCCGCGGCCGAGGCCGCTTGGCCGCGGGAAGAGTTCGACCGTCCGCATCCTTCGCCCCCTGCTTGAGCTTCTTCAGCTCGCGCTCGATCAACTGCAGGTGAATGTGGAGCGCATTGAGCGGATTGCCAATCTCATGCGCCACGCTCGCGGCCAAAAGCGTCAGCGCCTGGATACGCTCGCTTTCGATGGCGTCGAATGTTTTTTGCCGCGCTTCCGTCGCGTCGTGCAGAATCAACGCCACGCCGGAACTGCCGGTCCCTTCGCCATCCAGCGGCGCCGCATACAATCGGAGAAAGCGGTGTCGCGGATAATTCACTTCGAATTCGTGCCGCACGACTTGTTGTCCTCCGGCGCGGTCTCGCGCGGAGAGCTCTTTCCAATCCAGCTCAGGCAGATACCGCGTCAGGTGCTGGCCCTCGGTCTCCTGCGCTTTCAATCCGAGCAGATTCGCCACGGCCTGGTTGAAATAAACGATCCGTCCCTGCTCGTCCACCACCAGCACGCCGTCTTCAATCGTGTTGAACAGCGTTTCCAGAAAACTCCGCTCGCGCGCCAGCCGCTGAACGACGGTTTGCAAACCTTCGGGATCGAGCCGGCCAATGCGCCCGAGCACCTTGTCGAGAAAGCTGGATTTGGGTGCCATCGTTTTAACTCGTTGAAGGGTTGAACCGGTTTGACGCGTTCGCGGTTCAAGCTTTCAACGCTTTGGTTCAAAACCATTTCTTTCGCTTGAAATACCAATAGGTAGCGGCCGTTGTGAATGCGGTCACCGCCACGGCCAGTTCATAGCCGTAGCGCACTTTGAGCTCCGGCATCTCGAAATTCATCCCGTACCAGGTCCCGATCATCATCAACGGCGTCGTGATCACCGTGATCATCGTCAGCA
>QHOP01000062.1 GCA_003219345.1 Verrucomicrobiota bacterium | reverse complement strand
GCCAAAAACGATTGGAATGGAAAGTGGGCCTGTTCGTTCTGCTGTGCCTGGTATTGCTCGGCCTGCTGGTGCTGAATTTCAGCAAGGGGCTGACGTTCTTCACAGCCACTTACACCCTGCGCCTCAAGACGACGAACGTCGGCGGCATCAAGCGGGAGGCCGCCGTTCTCATGGCGGGCGTCCCGGTCGGGAACGTGACCGGCGCTGAGCTGTCACCGGGAGGAACGAACGTGACCGTGTTTCTGAAGATTTTGAACCGCTACCAGATTCATGGCGACGCCGTGTTCGCCATCGACTCGATGGGTTTCCTGGGCGATCAATACGTTGCCATCATTCCGGGCAAAAACGCGGCGCCGGTGTTGAATGACGGTGACGAAGTCGTCTGCCGGGAGCCGTTCAACCTGCAGGAAGTCGCGCGATCGGCTCTTGGGTTTATTCAGCGGATCGACGAGACAGCGAAAAGGCTGGACAGCGCGCTGACCCGCGTGGAGCAGCATGTCTTGAACGACGAAACCCTGACCAACCTCTCTTCGAGCATCACAAACTTCCGCCTCGTTTCCGAGCACGCGCTGGCGACGGTGGATAAGGTGGACCGGATGGTTCAGTCCAACACTTTGCCGGTCAGCGTGACGACCAGCAATCTGGCGTTGTTTTCGTATCAGCTCAACGACCTGGCCACAAATCTTCAACAGGTATTGACGACCAACAAAGCGAATCTGGCCGCCGCCGTAAAAAGCGTTGAATCGTCCTCGGAGATGATGAAGAGTCTGTTATCGGATCTGCAGGCGGGGAAGGGACTGGCCGGCCGTTTGTTGAAGAACGAAGAACTGTCGTCCGGGGTGTCGCAGTTGGTCAGTAACCTGACGGTGTTGAGCAGCAACCTGAACCGCCACGGATTGTTGTGGAAACCAAAGAAAACTGAACCGAGGCCGCCGTCGCCGCTTTATCCCGGCCGCGACCCGTGGCGTTAACATTATGTCCGTCTGGATTTTGCGCGTTTTGTTTCTCAGTCTGTCCACACTGGGCGGCTACGCGGTCAGCCAGGTGCGGCCGGAGCTGATCGACAATGGCCTTGGGGGAGTGTTCATCGGTTTTGGTTTTGGCGGCCTGCTGATCGCCATCGACGAGATGGTCAAGGGATTTTCGCTTCGTGCCTTTTCCGCGGCCTCGTTCGGCCTGCTGCTGGGAACGGTGATCGCCCTGTTGATTGACAACTCCGGCTTGTTCATTTACGTGGAGGACAAGCCGGTCCGCTGGTTGATTCGCCTCTGTTTGTTTCTGGGTTTTGGTTACATCGGCATGATCCTGGCCATGCGCAGCAACAAAGAGGACTTTTACCTGATCATCCCCTTCGTCCGGTTCGCGTCGCAGAGCAAGCCCGAAAATCTCCTGGTGCTCGACACCAGCGCCATCATCGACGGACGCATCGCCGAGTTGATTGAGGGAAACTTTCTGGAAGGGACCATTGTGGTGCCGCGCTTCGTGTTGAAAGAGCTTCAATTCATCGCGGATTCCACCGACCCGACCCGTCGTGCTCGCGGCCGCCGTGGTTTGGAAATGCTCGGCCGCATCCAGCGCAGCCCCCGCAACGAAGTCAAAATCCACGAAGCGGATTTTCGTGAGGAATCAGAAGTGGATGCGAAACTGGTCAGACTGGCGCGCGCGTTGGGGGCCAAACTGATTACCAACGACTACAACCTCAGCAAGATCGCCGAGCTGCAATCTGTTCCCCACCTCAACATGCATGAGCTCGCCAGGGCGCTGAAACCGGCGATTTTGCCGGGCGAAATTTTCAACCTGAAGATCGTCCGCGAGGGCAAGGACAAAGGGCAGGGCGTCGGTTACCTCAACGACGGCACGATGGTTGTGGTAAACAACGGCCACGGCTTCGTCGGCCAGCAGATTGAAATTCAGGTGCAAAGTCTGGTGCAGACCGGGGCGGGCGTGCTGATCTTCGCCGATGTTAAAGCGCCTGTGGCGGCTTGATTTTGCGCCCGATCAACCTCATCGTCTCCCATGCAACTCGTGACTGTGTTCCGCAGTTTCAGCCCGGCCGAAGCGCAACTGATTCGCTCGCGCCTTGACGCCGCTGACATCCCGGCCGAAGTCGTAAACGAACTCGCCGCGCTCAGCATGGACGGCTACTCGATGGCGACTGGCGGTATCCTCGTGCAAGTGCCCGACGACTATGCCGAGGAAGCCAAGGCGCTCATCGAGGCGGCCAACGATTCGAGCGGATGAACCCGCGACGGCACAAGACGCTTCTTGAGTTGCAATGCGAACTGCCGGCCGGCGAGCTGCAGTTCGACAGCGACACGCTTCAAAGCCATTCCGGCGACAAATGGTTTGCCAGTCGCCTGCCTGACGCCGTGGCCCTGCCGCGGAGCACGCGTTCCGTCGCCACGATCCTTCGTTTCGCTCATCGGCACAACATTCCGGTGACCGCGCGCGGCGCGGGCCACGGCTACGTGGGCGGATGTGTTCCGGCGCGCGGTGGCATCGTGCTCTCGCTGGCGCGGATGAACCGCATTAAGGAGATCAATTCGCACGACTTTGTCGCGGTGGTGCAGTCGGGTGTGGTCACACAGCAACTCCACGACGCGGTCGAGAAGCAGGGGCTTTATTATCCGCCCGACCCGGCCAGCCGCGCGCACAGCAGCATCGGGGGCAACATCGCCACCAACGCGGGCGGCCCGCGCTGCCTGAAATACGGCGTGACGCGAGATTATGTGCTCGGTCTGGAAGTGGCACTGGCCAGCGGCTCTGTCGTTCGTCTCGGCAGCCGCACGCATAAAAACAAGACGGGGTTCGACCTGGCGCGCCTGTTCGTCGGCTCGGAAGGGCTGCTGGGCGTTGTCACGGAAGCGACGCTGAAGCTGTTGCCCTTGCCGCCGTTCCGCGCCTGCCTGGGCGTGGGATTTGGTTCGATGAAGAGCGCTGCGCGCGCCATTCGAGCGGTTTTCGGCTCCGGCACTTTGCCCAGCGCATTGGAAGTTGCGGACGCCTTCACGCTGGCAGCCGCGCAAAAGCGGACCGGCAGCAAGCTGCTGACGGGCTGCCGAGCGCACATCATCGTCGAGCTTGACGGTCAGGAAGGATCCGTGCGCTCGGAATTGAAGCAACTGGAGAAAATGGTTCGCGCCATGAAACCGGTTTTTGTTCAGCGCGGTTACGGCGCTGAGGGCTGCGAAAAATTCTGGCAATTGCGTCGCGAATTTTCCTACGCGTTGCGTGACACCGGCCTGACCAAGCTTAACGAGGACATCACGGTGCCGCGGGGGCGACTGGAAGACCTGTTCTGTTTTGCCGAGTGGCTGCAAAAGAAGCATCGCCTGCCGGTGGCCTGTTTTGGTCACGCCGGCGATGGCAACATTCACGTCAATGTGATGGTGGACAAAACGCAGCCGGGTGCGCCAAGACGGAGCGAAGCTGCGCTCGACGATTTGTTCAGGCAAGTGCTCGCGTGGGAGGGCGTTATCACCGGAGAGCATGGCATCGGTTTGGCCAAGAAGCGCTGGTGGCCGGACGCGGCGTCAGAGGAGCTGCGAGCCCTGCATCGCGTCATCAAGAAGGCCATTGACCCGAAAGGCATCCTGAATCCGGGAAAGTTTGTGTAGTCGCAGGCTTTCGCCTTGCGTCAGGCTTCGGCCTGCATTGCAGGCTGCGAGTTGTCAATCAGCACTACGAATTCGCCTCGCCATGACCGTTTTTTGACGATCGCCAGAAGCTGTGCCGGTTTGCCTCGCAGAAACTCCTCGAACTTTTTGGTCAATTCGCGCGCCAGAACGACGGATCGGTCTGGAAAGATTTCGTTCAGCTCCCTGAGCAGTCTTTCCATCCGGTAAGGCGATTCGTACAGCACCAGCGTGCCGGGAGAGGATTTCAGCGTTTGCAGTTTGTTTCGGCGCTGGCCGGACTTGTGCGGCAGAAAGCCGGTGAAATGAAACTCATCCGCCGGCAGTCCGCTGGCCGTGAGCGCCGCAACCAGCGCGCAAGCGCCCGGCACCGGCTCCACTCGAAAGCCGGCGGCCAACGCTGCGCTGACCACGCGCTCTCCAGGGTCGCTGATTCCGGGGCTGCCGGCGTCAGCCACGAGCGCCACCTTCTCTCCGCGCCCCAGCCGTTCGATGATTTCCCCGGTGCGTTTAGCTTCGTTGAACCGGAAATAACTCAGCAAGGGCCTGGAGATCCCGAAATGCTTCAGCAATTGTCCGGTGTGTCGCGTGTCTTCCGCGGCGATGACGTCGCATTCCTTGAGCGTCCGCAGCGCCCGCAACGTGACGTCCTCGAGATTGCCGATCGGCGTGGCCACGAGGTAGAGGGTGCCCGGCGACAACGGCGGCAAAGTTTTTTCCATTCCCCGATTTAGCCACGAACAGAGCAACGATTAAACGCGAAACTTTGAACCTGTCGGCAGCTCAAAAGCTCAAAGTGGGGCAGGGGACATCCTGCGAGGTGGACTCGATGCGGACGTGATCAGCGCCGATTTGCCGGAGCCGCTCGCTGACCGCGGCACGGGCGAGCTCGGGCCGGTTACAGTCACGGCTCAGGTGCCCGAGATACAAATGCCGCAGTTCATCTGAGACGATTTGCTCAGCGACTGCGGCGGCAGCGACGTTGGAGAGATGACCGTGGCGGCTGAGGATGCGCTGTTTGATGCTCCAGGGGCGTCGGGTGTCTTCCTCCAACAGTTTCAGATCGTGGTTTGTTTCCAGCAGCAGGACGTTCGCGGCACGGACCCGTTCGATAACCAATTTCGTCGCATGGCCCAGGTCCGTTAAAAATCCGAAGTTTCCAGAGCCGGTCCGCAGGAGGAATCCGACCGGGTCGTGCGCGTCGTGTGGAACGGAAAACGTATCGACTGTCACGTCGCCCACCTCGAACGTCACGCCGGTGGTAAAAATGCGGCAGTCGACGAATTTGGTATGGAATTGATCTTCCATCGCCTCCTTAGTCTCCCGGTTGCAGTAAATCGGAATTTGGAGTTTTGCGCACAGCGTTGTCAGGCCTTGCACATGATCGCTGTGTTCGTGTGTTATGAGGATGCCGTGGAGACTTTCCGGCGTGCGGCCAATAGTAAGGAGGCGATCGCGTATCTCCCGTCCACTGAAGCCGGCATCGATGAGCAAACGGGTTTCTTCAGTTTCCAGATAAGCGCAATTCCCCGCCGAACCACTGCCCAGAATCGTGAGTTTGACTGCCACGCGCCGACGTTAGGACTGCGGAACTGTCAGGGCAACCCTTTTGCGCGGGCTCACAGACGGCGGAAACGGGCTTCCACTTCGGCATTGACTTTTCATTTTCCTGCGCTGGCACGATTTGTGAAGGAGCAAAGCTCATGCCGCAAATTGCTTGAGCTGTGGAAGCGGAGGATTATCATTCTGCCAATGGCCCAGGGCTTACATCTTTCGCAAAAGATGACGCTGTCGCAGGTGCTCGCTCCGCAACTGCAGCAGTCGCTGGCGCTTTTGCAGGCGCCCACGCTTGAATTGAAGGCAATGGTCGAGCAGGAACTCCAGCAAAACCCTGTGTTGGAGGAGGAGGCGGTGACGGAAATGACGCCGGAGGAAAAGGAGGACCTCGAGGCCGAAGAAGCCGCCCACACGGCCGACCCGACTGAACCACCGGTGGACGTGACGTTTGATCCGGCCACCGAAAAGAGCAACAGTGAGCCGGCGGATGATTTTCAAGCGGAGTTCGATCGGCTGACCCAACTCGACCAGGAATGGCGCGACCATTTTGCGCAGACGAACATACCGATGCGCCAAAGCCAGGAAGAGGAGGAGAAACGGCAGTTCATGTTCGATTCGCTGGTGGCCGGGACCTCGCTTCAGGAGAATCTGCTCGAGCAGATCCGGCTGTCCGAGCTGACCGAGGAACAACGTCAGATCGGCCAGATGATCGTCGGGAACATTGATGATTACGGCTACCTCCAGTCCAGCGTGGACGAGCTGGCGTTTGCGACCAACATCCGGCCCGAAAAGATTCTGGACGTGCTGAAGGTTATTCAGACGTTTCATCCGCCGGGGGTGGGCGCTCGCGGTTTGCGCGAATGCCTCCTGCTGCAACTGGAACGCGACGGCAAACAAAACACTTTGGAATACCGCATCGTAAGCGAATTCATGGAAGCCTTGGGCAAACGGCGCATTCCGGAAATCGCGCGCGGTGTGGGCGAAACCGTGGAGGATGTGCAGAAGGCGGTTGCGCGGATTGGCAACCTGGAGCCGAGGCCGGGCCGGGCTTTTCTGCCGGACAATAATCAGTACATTCTGCCGGAGGTGTTCGTTCAGAGAATTGGCCACGACTTCGTCGTCAGTACGAACAATGAGCACATTCCACACCTGCGCATCAGCAACACCTACAAAGACCTCATGGCGCAAGCAGACAGTTCACCGGAAGTCCGCGAATACATCCGGGAAAAAATCCGCGCCGGTAAATTTCTGATCAAGAGCCTGCACCAGCGGCAGCAAACTATTCAGAACATCGCTAACGAAATCGTGAAACGACAACGCGAGTTCATGGACAAAGGCGTTGCCTTTCTCAAGCCGCTGACGATGGTGCAGGTGGCCGAAGTCGTCGGCGTGCATGAAACTACGGTGAGCCGCGCCGTATCCGGCAAATACATGGAGACGCCGCAAGGCATCTTCGAGATGAAGTACTTCTTCACCTCCGGCATCCAAACGGCCAGCGGCGTCGGTATCTCGAACACCAGCGTGAAAGAGATGATCTCGGACATGATCAAGGGCGAAGAGCCGTCCAAGCCGCTGTCAGACGAGGAGATCGTCAAGCTGCTCGATCAGAAGGGAATCAAGATCGCCCGCCGGACGGTCGCCAAATACCGCTCCGAACTGAACATCCTTCCGTCGCACTTGCGGAAGGTTTATTAGGAGGACAACTGTGAGTGCGGGTGACTGTTGCGATCATGCTCGCAGGGGTGGACCGGTTCCTCGCAGCCGCTGGGACATTACCCCCGGCGATTCAAACTGATTTTTCTTCAACCCACAGTGACGGCCATTGTCATAGAAGCATTTGTTGACTCCCGGGGCTCTATCCGTCCTGTTTTTTCAGCTCCGCCTTGGTCGCCGTCTGCAATCGTTCCAACTGCGGCTTGAGTTCTTTCTTCGTCTCCGTGCTCATCCGGTCAATGAAAAGAATGCCCTGCAAGTGGTCGCGCTCGTGTTGGACTACGCGAGCCAGCAGGCCGCCGCAGCGGAACTCGATGCGTTCGCCCGTTTCGTTCATCCCAACGACGTCCACCGATTCCGGGCGAACGATGTCGGCGTAGATTTCAGGGAAGCTCAGGCACCCTTCCGCACCGCCGACCGGTTTTCCCGCGGGCCTGATGTCCGGATTCATCAACACCAGGGGCATGAATCCGGCCACGTCGGCGGGCTTGCCCTTCAATTCGAGTGTCGAAGGGCGGTCTTTCGACTCGCGCACGTCGATCACAGTCAGTTGGAGTGCGTGGCCGACCTGTTGCGCCGCCAGGCCAACACCGGCCGCGGCGTGCATCGTTTCCAACATGTCGTCGATCAGTTTCTTGATTGTGGGCGTGATGATTTCGATCCGCGCGCCTTTCTGCCGCAGCATCGGATGACCGTATTTCACAACTGGAAGAATCATTCGGACAGCGCGAGGGGTTGACGAGGGTGATTCCGCGAGTCGCGCTCCAGAATCGCGCCTCGGGACCATGGACCACGAACCGCCCCCTCACCCCGTCCCTCTCCCCCAATGGGGGAGAGGGTGGCCGGAGGCCGGGTGAGGGGGCGGTTCACGGAAAGCGAATTCATTTTCCCGGCCATTTGCGCAAAAAATCAGCCAATTGACGAATGCACGGGCTGGTGGCAGTGCGAACGTAGTAACCGCTGGCGGCGACGCCGGTCAGCACGCTCATCGCGTTGTCGAGGCCGAGCAGTTTACCGAGGCAAAAGCCGGCGTTGAAATGATCGCCGGCGCCCGTCGTGATCTTCGGTTTGAAAATGTAAGCCCCTTTGACGACATCCACCGAATCACCGCTGGCCGCCAACGCGTAGGAAACCGGATGAATGACCAGGGTGCTGACGGGCAGCTTCGCGCGCAGCTCGCGCGCCAGGGAAGACAAAGCCTCGGCGTTATGCGGCTTGCGCTTCAGCCCCAGCACCTCGCTGATTTCGTTGGCTTCCTTTTCGTTGAGACCGAGAATCACCTCGAAGTGTTTCTCGAATTGGACGATCAACTCCAACGCGCGCGAAATATCCTGCGTGGTGCGCTTTTCCGGGTCGGCCAGATCAAAAAACATTTTACGGCGTGGGCCTTGCAAGTTTGGACAAAACTCCCGTTGCAACGCCTCCCAGACATCGCTCATGTAAGGGATCATCGTCCAGTTCACAAACGCAATCAGGTCGGAGCCTTCAAACCGAGTGGCAAATTTGTCACGGCCAAACCGCGCCTGGATGTTGGTCCAATTGACCTCTTTTAACGAGGAGTGTTTGCCGAGCATGATTTTGCCATCGTCGAATTCCAGCGCGTCCGTGTGACCGGGTTCGGCAATGGAATAAACCTCCGCGCGCCGCGCGAACTCATGGAAAACCGGGTGGAGATGAGGATAACCGAGGTTGCCGACGTAAGTGACCTTTAATCCGAAACCGGCCAGTGCGTTGGCCATGATCGGGCCGTTGCCGCCGAGTTTCGTGATTTGGTTGACGAGTTCGATGTTGGTGCTCTTGCCGGCAGCCTCAGCAATCCGCTCGGCCAGGCGAGCAATGGTGGAGACGCTTTCATAATGCCGGGCGTCCATCCGCTTATCGACGACGTGCAGAATTTCGTCCACGAATCCGTCCAGGCCCACGAAGGCGGTCAAATGACCAACGCGGTCAACGGCAGTCGACAGTTTTTGCGCGCACAATTCGCGAAGCTCAAAGGTGGCCGTCATGGGAACTTGATCGGGTTGCGAAACGTCGAGGGACAAAATCTGCTTCAATCCAGCCTCACGCCAATCATCTCGAGCACCCGTTGGAGGTCGTCATCATTATAGAAATGAATTTGCAGCGCGCCTTTGCCCCGGCGGTAGCGTAAATCGACCCGGGTGCCAAACCGCTCCTGCAAGCGATGCTCGAGGTCGACCACGTGCGACTCCTTGGACTGGGAAAGCGAAGTGGATTTGGCGCCGGCTGCCGCGGCGCCGCGGTTGCGCCAGTGCGCGACGAGCTCTTCGGTCTGGCGAACGTTCAGCGATTGTTTGATGATGCGTTC
>QHOP01000607.1 GCA_003219345.1 Verrucomicrobiota bacterium | reverse complement strand
TCGCGTCACGCGCCAGAAGTGCGATGACGCCCGAGGCGTCCTGCGTAATTGGCTTTCCTTCCGACGCGGGCCGCAACGTCACCGCCTTGAGGTTCATCACCGCGCCGCCTCTGAGCGTCTGGCAACTCGCGCGCAAAGTGAACGGCTCGGCCTTGGAGAGATAAACGCGGCCAATCGGCAACGACTGGTAACGATACCAACTGCCGGTGGACGGACGCGCGACGGTGAACGTGCGGCTCGCGATGTCGAATTGGAGCTCCGTGCCGTCGCCGCCGTCGGCGGAGAAAGCGAGTTCCAGATCGTACATGCCCCAGCGCGTTGGTTTGAATTCCCAACTGACGGAGTCCTTGGCGTCGGTCCAGAAACCGATTCGATGATTGCCCGGATGCGACTCCAGCTTTGCGCGGCTGCCCTGCACTTGCGCGTCGAGGGCTGAGAAAACGATGCGTCCGTCGGCGAACTGCGCGGTGTGCTCGGCGGTTTCCAGCGAGATGCTCGCAGGCAAAGTCGGAGGAGATTCCGTCGGAACCTCAAGGTCCATCCGGGTGGCGTCGGAGTTGAAGACCCACTTGAGTGGTTGCCGTTTGGAACCGTTGAGTAAATCCGCAGCAGTGATGTTGGGGAACGGCGTGGGGAGTGGCAAATTCCCTTCCGCCGGCCACGAGCGGACTTCGAGGAGGAGCATGCCGGCCGAGTTGGTCGCCTGAGTGATGCGGCCCCAGGCGGGTTGACTGAACGATGAAACCTGTGGCTCCTCTCCGAATGCCGCACAGATCAGGTTGTCCATGACGACTGCCAAGCCCAAGCCAAAGGTGAACAGGAGACGATGTAAGGAGTCTCTGTATTTTTCACTGACGGCAGTGTCCTCCTCACAGTGATCTTCCGGCCTGTTTACAGATAAACGCGGGTTGTTCATCAGCGTGGCTTTAGAGTGGTTGTCAAAAGTAATTTGCGCTATTGAACGGTGGCCACGCTCTGCGGGTCGCAGACCCGCGCTCCGGAGGCGCAGGACTCTCGCCGCCCCAACGATCCGGAAATCTGTTTTAGCAATCACTCCGGTCTTAGTTAGTTTTACAAAGTCCGGATTTCTAGTCAGAGCCTCCTCACGTCGGCTGCTACGAGTCTGGATTATTTCTCGACTACCGCCCGCGTGCTGCGCGGATCATTTCGACGGCGGCTTTACCGCGAGGGTCGCCTTTGCCGGCGGCCTCGATCGCGCGGCTGTAGGCCTCTTGCAAGGCATTGCGATACGCGGCGGCGTCCTTCTGGGATAACTGCACGCCGCTGATTCTCATCTTCAACAGCCGGGCGGCCGCCTCGTCATAAGAACCGCCGCGCAACGATTTCTCAGCTTCCGCCACCGCCTGCCGGACCTCGGTGGCTTCAGCGGCCTTTGCAGTTGCGCTCGCGTCGGAGGACTGCGGCGCAGTATCGCCGCGTGGCGGCGCATCGGGTAAAGGAGCCTGCGAAACCCGGTTCTTCCGGTTGCAGGCAGCGAACAGGATGAAACACACCAGCGCACCGACGCAGATCGGTCCTGGCCGGGGAGAGGTGAAGCCACGCAGACGGTGGCAAAACCGCGCGTCGTTCGCCCGCGGTTGACGGGGACGGGGGTCAAAAGGTGCCATTGCGCGATTCGGGATTATACCAGGCATCGTTGGGGCCAGCGGGATTGGGGTTGGCAGGCCAGATATTCTTCCCGGCCAGTTCCGGGGAGAACCAGCGCGTTATTTTGATCGTCGTTCCGGAACCGGACAGCGTGCCAAAGGTCGCGACACCGCCGATGATGTCGGTCTGCGCCGTCGCAATGCGGCTGCTGGCGTGGCGTTGGGAGATCCCTTCGTGAGGTTGGTTGCCGACGTCGTTGAAGTTGTAGGCGGTCATGTCCTCATTGGCTTCCCAAAGCAGAATGCCGGTCGGGCGCAATGTGCCCAGGCGGAATTTGGATGTCTTGATGTTAGCCGGCTGAGTCTGGTAAGCGATGATCGCACCATTGAACGAGTAGCTCGTGATCTTGATAGAGCGCTCCTTGAACTTGATTTTCTTCCGACCGACCTGCCGGTCCTTCTCATCTTTCGGGCACATCAGCACCTTCTGGTTATTGGCGAGGTAAGGCGCGAGTTGACCGCGTTTGAAGTATTCGACCTGGTTGGAAATCACCGTGGGCGAATCGTTGCCCGCCGCGTCGGGGATATTTGCCGCGTAGGCCCAACAATCCCGGTCCGGCGCGCCCCAACTGGGGTAGGGAAGGAAATCCTCGTTGTCGCCGGCGAACAGGTGGGAAGCGATCATGACTTGCCGGATGTTGTTCAAGTCTGTAATGAGCAAAGCCTGGTCTTTCGCCCGGCTTAAAGCAGGCAACAACAGTCCGGCGAGGATGGCGATGATCGCGATGACGACCAATAGTTCGATCAAGGTAAAGGCAATGGCTCTTCGCGCTTCAAAGCGGCTCCTGGGTTTCATGATAAACCAGCATAGCGGGGCAAGCCGGTATGTCAACGTCGCCCCACCCGGTTCATGGGTAAGGAAC
>QHOP01000606.1 GCA_003219345.1 Verrucomicrobiota bacterium | reverse complement strand
CCGTACGCCGTCGGCGTCGCCGTGGATGAAGAACATGGGCGCTTTGGTGGCCCTGAGTTTGTCGGCGCCGAAGTCGAACGGTTTCGAAGCCATCGCTTTGATGTGATTTACAAGATCGGCGAATTTGTCGGGCGTCGGGCTCAGTTTCTTGTATTCGATTTCGATGGGCGAGTCTTTGAACGCTTCGGGCGTCAGCTTCGGGAACGCGTCGAGCCCTTCCTTGACCAAGCCATCCTGGCGGAACCGGGCTGAAATGCTGACAACCTTGCGAACTTTTTCCGGATGGCGGATCGCACACTGCATCGCGACGCCCCCGCCCATGCTGTAACCGATGAGGTCCGCGCTGGGGATTTTGAGGTGATCGAGCAGCGCAGCCACATCGTCGGCGAGGTTTTCGTAATTGAAATCGCGTTTGATGTCGGCCGTGCGCCCGTGGCCCTGCAGTTCGACCGCAATCACTTTCCGCGTCTTGGAAAGTTCACCGATCCACTGGGGCCAGTTGTTTGTAATGGTCATGAACGAGCCGTGGAGCAACACCACAGGATCGCCGCTTCCGTGGACTTCGTAGTACATTTTGAGTCCGTTGACCGGCGCGTAACCCGTAGTTGGCTTCTGCTGCGCCGAAACGACAGCCGGCACGAGCATCGTCAGGAGAAAACCTGTTGTCTTCATGTTTCATTCCTCGCATGGGCAAGTGTCCCCTCAAGTAAGTCGAATGACGCTCCTCGCAATCGACGGCTAGCTAGTGTTGGCCGTTCTGTCGAAAGCGAGCGAAGGTGCGTGAGCAATGCAACGCGACCTAACCCGCCAGTACTCCGTCGAGCTGCTTGTAGCTCATTTCCATGCCGTCGGTCATGCCTGTTGAGAACGCGGCGTCTCGGTCGGCTTGCGAGGCGAACTTGATCGAGGTCGCCACGTTCGTGATCCCGTTGGTCTCGTTGAACGTGACCGTGATAATCGACGGCTCACCTCCCATCGATCCACCCAAATCGCCCGGGTCGTAGATCTGCGTATGCACGATCTTCGAATGCAACGCGACCTCCAGCATCTCTCCCGTGAACCCAAACTCCTGGCCGTTCTCGTTATCTCGCCAGCGCCAGCGATACTTCCCACCCACATGAGTAGCCATCTCGCACACCGGCATCGACCATCCGGGCATGGCCGTTAGCCAACGACGCATCAACGCGGGATCCGTATACGCCTGCCACACCAGATTCACCGGCGCATCAAAGCTCCGCTTAACTAGTACTTCTCGATCTGACGGAGTGCTCACTTCAGCAGGTTTCATTTGTTTCGCTCCTCTTTCTGTGCTTGCTTCAACTCGGCGAGTAACGCGTCGAGTCGCTTGTAGTTGCCTTCCCAAATCTCTTGCACTTTCTCCAGCCAATCCGTGACCGCTTTCAATTGCTCCGTCTCCAGCTTGCAGGGCCGCAACTGGGCCACTCGACTACGCGAAATCAGCCCCGCCGATTCCAACACCTTCAGGTGCGACGAGATCGTAGGTTGCGTCAACGAGAAGAGGCCGACCAAGTCGGATACGGATGCCTCGCCGCGAGCCAGATGCACCACGATTCCACGTCGAGTGGGGTCGGCAAGAGCGGCAAATGCTTGGTCCAGTCGGTTCATCTACATAGAATATCGTCTATATAGATCGGCGTCAATATACGAATTTCGAATTTGCTGGAAATTAGCCGGTGTCCGCCGTGAGCGGCGGTAATCAGTTACCATACCGCTGGTTACGGAGTTCAAATCCCGTCGCCGCATCCGGGTTACTGGTTTCGGCTTTGGAATAGCTTGTCCAGATTCCTGAACTGACTCGCGAGACCCTCAGAGGCCATCTTCGTGAATTCCTCGTCGTGCATGGGACTCAGCGTGACCACCATGCGCACCCATTCGCCGGACGGGAAGAAGTCGACCGTGAGCGTGCCTTCATAAGGCGCGACACCCGGCAGAAAATCCATCATGATCGCGAGCACCAATCGTTCCAGTGGCCGGAACTCGGAAAACCGGGCACGCTCGACATGCGATGCCGGCAACCCCAGCTCCTTCATCACGGCCACCATTTCGGGTGTCTCGGCGATCATGTCATATTGCAGCTTGCCGTTTAGGCACGCTTCGATGGCGTGAACCTCCGCGCGGGACCCCTCGGGCGGCCACCAGGACTCGAAGCCCTCCTTGGTCGTCCACAGCTCCCACAATTCATCCACCGACGCCCGATACGTCCGTTCAATGACGAACTTAGAGCTGGTGACTGCCGCTGCACTCCTGATCGTGTCACTCATGTGTCT
>QHOP01000605.1 GCA_003219345.1 Verrucomicrobiota bacterium | reverse complement strand
GTCGTGAACGCCGTGCTGCTCCGTCCCCTGCCCTACCCGGAATCCGAGCGGCTCGTCTGGTTGAGCGAGCGCGGCCCGAACTTCCCCACCATGTCGATTTCCTACCCGAACTTCAGCGACTGGCGGGCGCAGCAAACGGTCTTCGAGCATATCGGCGTTTACAACTGGGGAAGTTACACCCTCACCGGCAAGGGCCAGCCGCATCGTTTGACCGGTGTGCGCATATCCGCTGACGGCTTCGCCGCATTGCGAGCACAACCGGCCATCGGCCGCCTGTTCGACAATGATGAAGACAAGCCCGGCGCGCCGTCCGTGGCGGTGTTGAGCCATGCGCTGTGGGAGGAACGGTTCGGAGGCAACGCCGGCGCCGTAAATCAATCCATTACGCTCGACGGGCGTCCCTACACCGTCATTGGCGTCATGCCCGCGGGCTTTGCTTTCCCGAACCGGGCGGACCTCTGGCTGCCGGTCGGGCCGCTCTCAAACGAAGAGAGTTGGAAAAGTCGCGGCAACCATCCGGGCCTCCTCGGCGTGGCGCGGCTCAAGCCCGGAGTCACGCTGGAACAAGCGCGAGCGGCGATGGAGACCATCGCGGTGCGACTGGAACAGCAGTATCCCGACTCGAACAAGAACAACCGCATCCGAATCGAGCGGCTAATCGACAATTACGTCAACAACGTGCGGCCCGCGCTGTGGACTCTGCTGGGCGCAGTGGGGCTGGTGCTGTTGATCGCCTGCGCGAACGTGGCGAACCTGCTGCTCGCCCGCGCGGCGGCGCGACAGAAAGAAATGGCCGTGCGCGCGGCGCTGGGCGCAGGCCGGTGGCGGATCGTCCGGCAGTTGCTCACCGAAAGCGTGCTGCTGGCGCTCGCCGGCGGCGCGCTCGGTTTGTTGTTCGCTTACGGCGGAGTGCGGCTGATTCTGTCCATGAGCCGCGACGCCATTCCGCGCACAGCGGAGATCGGGCTCGATGCGGGCGTATTGGGGTTTACGGCGGTGGTCGCCGTCCTCACGGGTGTTCTTTTCGGACTGGCCCCGGCGTGGCAGGCCAGCCAGCCCGATTTGCACGATACGCTCAAGGACACGGCCCGCGGCACGACCGGCGGACGGGCCAGGCTGCGCCAGGGGCTGGTTATTGCGGAGGTCGCGTTGACGCTCGTGATGCTGGTGGGCGCCGGCCTGCTGCTCCGGAGTTTTCATCGATTGCAGCAGGTCAATCCCGGTTTCTCGCACGAACGAGTGTTGAGTTTTCGCCTCGATTTGCCGGAAAAGAAATATGGAAAGGAAGAGTCACAGATCAATTTTTATCGGAATTTGCTGGAGAGACTCCGCGCCTTGCCCGGTGCGCAGGCGGTGAGCGTCACGTCACGTTTACCCTTTGGCGGAAACGACTGGCAGACGTCGTTTGTCATCGAAGGTCAACCTGCGCCGCCACCCCACGAACGACCGTCGATGGAAGTCCATCTAGTGAGCCCTGAATACTTCCGTGCCATGGGCATTCCGTTGCTTCACGGCCGCGCGTTCACGGAGCAGGACGACCGCGGACACTTGCGCGAACGCGACCTCAGCAGTTTCACGGACGGCGAGCGGTGGATGTCCGGCCTGAACGCGATCATCGTGGACCGGGAATTCGCGCAGCGACACTGGCCGAATGAAGACGCGATTGGCAAACGCGTCCGGCTGCCCTGGGGCGAGAAAGGACCCATCCTCACTGTCGTGGGCGTGGTCGGACGAGTGAAACTGAACCAGCTCAATGAACAAGGCGGCTTCGTCCAGGCTTACCTCCCGTTCCTTCAGGGGCCGAGCGGCGGCATGGCGGTGGTGATAAAATCCACGCAGGCCCCGGAGGCATTGATAACGGCGGCGCGACAACAAGTGCAGGCGCTTGACCCGGAGCAACCGATCTATGATGTCCGCACCTTGGCCGAGATGCGTGACAACTCCATCGCGCCGCAGCGCCTGAATCTCACCCTGCTGGCTGTTTTCGCAGGAGTGGCGCTGGCTCTGGCCGTGATCGGACTCTACGGCGTGCTGGCGTATGCGGTGGCGCAGCGCCAACGCGAGATTGGCGTCCGGATGGCGCTGGGCGCTCAGCGCCGCGATGTGCTGGGATTGGTCGTCGGACACGGGATGCGACTCACGGGGATCGGAGTCATCCTCGGTCTGGCCGGCGCGCTTGCGCTCACGCGTGCGCTCAAAAGCTTGCTTTTCGAGATCAAACCGTTCGATCCAGTGACCTTCCTGATGGTGACCGCGGTGCTCGCCGGCGTGGCTTTGCTCGCTTGCTGGATTCCAGCCCGTCGCGCGGCGAAAGTCGATCCGATCGGGGCGCTGCGTTATGAGTAAACGAACATCGAACATCCGACATCGAAGGCGGGGACACGTGACCAACTGAACTTTCGACTTTCAATGTTCAATGTTCAGTGTTTGATGTTTCCCCAGGGATCGGCCAAACCTCCAGGACGGTTTACCTTTCGATGATTTTCGAGCGCGGCATAGTCTATGCAAGGTTTCTCGTTTGCAGAGCAGACAAGGATTGGGTTGTGCAGACTATGGATTTCAACACGAAGCCCGAGGCCATCATGCCCTGGCTGACTTTCGAAAGAAACAAGTAAACTCGGGGCCAGGAACCACCTCCTCACCCGCCCTTCGGGCACCCTCTCCCCCTCGGAGGGGGAGAGGGTAGGGGTGAGGGGGAGGTTCCTGAGGAGA
>QHOP01000604.1 GCA_003219345.1 Verrucomicrobiota bacterium | reverse complement strand
CCGTAGCCGCAAACGTTAGTGCCCGCTGAATGGGTTCTTGTGTTCGCAACCTGCTGTTGCGCCTGCGCCGAGCGGCGGTTTTCGACAACGAGTGAAACATTCGGTCAGGCGTTTTAACGGCGAGCGATACGCTCCGTAGCGCACGCTTCCAGCGTGCAAGTTCTGGCGGCTTCCGGGCCGCCAGTTTGGGGGCTGTGTCCAGATGCGCCACAGCCCGGTGCTTCACTTCGAGCTTTACACAATCTGCGGAGGCTGGTTAACATTGCCGGCGCGTACGTATTCTGGACCGCGTTCAGCAGGGGGAACCCAAGGCCGCTGAGGAACTGCTGCCGATTATCTATGATGAACTGCGCAGACTGGCCGCACACAAACTCGCCAACGAAGCCCCAGGGCAGACGCTTAAGCCTACTGCGCTCGTGCATGAAGCCTGGCTGCGGCTGGTCGGACGCTGCACTCATTTAATGGCGCCAACGGCGAGCTTCCAAGCTCGCTGATGCAGGCGACCAACGGTAATTTCTACGGTACCACCGAGTCGGGAGGCCCTGGCAATAGCGGCACCATTTTCCGCCTCACGGTTCCCGGTGCCGACTCGCCGAAAATCACTCGACCACCCAATCCGGCAGCACGTTCACGCTGAGCTGGCTTGCGCTGCGCAGCCGCTCGTATCAGTTGCAGTTCACAACCAACTTGACGCAACCCAACTGGACAGATTCCGGCAGTCCCATCACCGCGACGAATACCACCGCGACTGCATGCGATCCCGTTGACTCCGACCGGCAGCGGTTCTATCGGATCGCGCTGCTGCCGTAAGGTGAACCCAATCATGCTGCTCCTATTTAACTCGTTTACTCTCCTACAGTCCGCCCTGGCCCTTCAGCGGCGGCCCCTCAAGCACCCTATTAACCGCTTTGCGGTGAAGTAGGTTTCACCGGTTCCACCAACCTGATCTGTTGCGTATTGATTATTTTAAAATGCCCTTGTTCGTCATACAGAACAACCGTTTGCCGGTCAGGACTCAGCATCAGATAATCGGTATGGGCCACTACCAAAGACTGCTGGTTGCCAAGCACAATGCGAACCGGCCGAAACGGCTCGGCATGCATCAACTCTTTGATCTCATCGGCGATCATCGCGCTGAACTTAGCCGTCATTCCGCACGAAGGCAACGCGGAATCTACTGGCGTGAAAGAAGAATTCGCGACTGAGTCAAATCTTCCCCGGTGCTGACTTGTCGAAAATCGTTCGCGAGGACGACACATTTACACAACTCGACTGAGGCAGATTCCTGTGCTCCGACTGGCTCGCCAATCGCTCAATCAAAGGTGCTTTTATCGGCCTCTCAAGCGGCCTTGCAATTTCATGGTTTGCTCCAGCAGAGGCAGGTGCGCGAGGTCCTTTGGGCGGCCGACAAATTTCTTGCTCGCGTAGATGCGCGGCAACGGCAACACAGCCACCTCGGTATTCAGCCATTTGACTTTTTTGGCGCGCTGATACTCATAACGAAAGCCGCGAACGCCATGCACTTCGTAGAGGAAGTTGACTGTCGAGCCGTCGCTCAGGTCAACCAGAGTGTTTGCGCGGAGCTGCGCCCCCATCCGCCGGCACAAGTTGAGCACCCGCATATACTGACGCGAAGGCAGATCGATCCAGATATCGGTGTCGAGCGTAGTGGCCGGGACACCCTGCAGGATCGCGCCGCTCATGCCGACTATTTGAAACCGTATTTTTTCCTGGCGGAGCGCGTGTATAAGTCGTGCGAGCGGAGAAAGTTCTCGTGCAGCCGCCACCGTTCGTCCGGTGTCGCGGCGAGGCTTCGGGCGAACAGATACTTTTCCTCCTCGCTGAGGCCGCGGACGCGGCGTAGTTTTTTTAGCACGCGAGCGAGTTTTTTTTCCATTGAGGGAGACTAGTTTTTCGCAATCGAGCCGTCGAGTGAGAAAATGCGAGGATTGGCAATTGGTGTGGACGATTTTTCAAACGGCATTCGACCCGAATTCACCCGTTGAAGCCCTATTGCTGGCACAGACTTGGATTGCAAACCTGCTCCCGCCTTCATCACGCGGCTTTGAACGTGGATCGTGGTGCAACGGAACGTCAGTGGCTAATCCCTTGGTTTCATCTTCCGTTTTGCTTATCATCACACTGTGGCCCGACCCAAACCAATCGAACTGGCGGACGGCACGATCATCCCGATTCTCTACGAGGACCGCGCGGTCATCGCGATCGACAAACCTGCCGGCTGGATACTCGCGCCGGAGTCGTGGGACAGGACCAGCCGCAACCTGCATCTGGCGCTGATCTCCGGCGTCAAGGGCGGCGATTTCTGGGCGCGTTCGCGCAGCCTGAAATTCCTCCGTTTCGTTCACCGTCTCGACGCCGACACAAGCGGAGTTTTGTTGCTTGTGAAAAATCCGGGCGCCGCGCCGGCCTACTGCCGGTTGTTCGAGAATGGTCAGGTGCATAAGATTTACCTGGCGGTTGTGCGGGGAGTGCCGAAGCGGCGAAGCTGGGTTTGGTTCTGCAAACCAACCACGATAAAGCGCTCATCGAAGCCAGGCCGCTGACGGGCCGCACGCATCAAATTCGCGTTCATCTTGCCGAATCCGACCATCCGGTTTTGGGTGACGCGCTCTACGGTCCGCTCTCTGGCAACCCGCAACCCGTCACCCGCAACCGTCCGCCCGCTTCGCTGGCCTTGCGCGCCGCGGCGTTGGCTTATCGTGATCCGTTTCAAAAGCGTATCGTCCGTATCGAAGCTCCAGTCCTGGAATTCTGTCTGAGGTTCGGCTTTTGATCTCGTGGGGACTGTTTGATGATGAGCAAGATCAGAGCACTGCCGTTTTCGCATGGCTTGACACGGATTTCGGAGCTGGCTAGCCTGCGTTTCAAACCCAACACCCTGAGCGCAATTATCAAGCCGCGCCGAACCGACTTCATTCGGAGCGATTGACGACGGAGAAATTGCGGAAGGGATGAACTCATGGCTGGCAGTGAGTTGACAAATTTCGCAAGCTTCATAATCGGCAGAGGTGGCGCTCGCATTTTCCGTAAGTCCTTCTCGCCCTGTCATCGGACTAATCCTGTGCATCCTCCCCGTCTTCAACGTGCAACATCCAACCCAATGACTGCTTATGAAAACAAAACTTCTGGTTTCACTGTTTAGTTTGCCGCGGCGGACCTTGCTCGAACGAACTCCATTGAAGCGCGACCAGGGCAGAGGGGAGCCAGGGCACGTGCGCCGCCTGAAATCGGGCGCGATGGCTGTTTGCCTGGCTGCAGTTTGGAGCGCGGCCGGCGGCTCGCTTACGACCGATTTTTCAACCGACCCCGGAGGCACCCTGCTGGGCAAGGCCAAGGTTGATAACGGGATTCTGAAACTGCAGGACCTGCAGGAGCTCATTGACGGGACGTCCAGCCTGCCCATGTTCGGCTCCTATGTGTTCCCGACGATTGATGCAGGACAAAAGGTCGCCAGCTTCACCGCCGACTTCAAGGTCAGCATCCACGGCGGCACGGAGACGCCGGCACAGGGGTTCAGCTTCGTGCTCGCGAGCGACATTGCTTCACTCACCGACCCCTTCCGCGAAGGCGGCGCGACGGGAGAAGGCTCAGGCTTTAGTCAGGGACTGATTGTCTCCTTCGATACCGTGGACAACTTGCCAGGGTTTGGAGCCAACGGCAACGACCCGGGGGATGCGCCCGGGATCATCGTGCGGATCGGCGGCCAGAGAGTCGCGGCGAAAAGATTTACCGGCCTCCGCACCGGACCGCCCAACGATCAAACTCCGGTCTTCGTCCCGGTTCACATCCAGTTGGATGCCGATGGGACGCTCGACGTGGTTTACAACGGCACCAAGGTCTATGACAATTTCGGCATCCCTTATGCCCCGATCGCAGGCAACTTCGGTCTCGGCGCCGGCACGGCCGAACTGACCGCCGCCATCCGGGCCAATCACTGGTTCGATGACATGACCATCACCACGACCACTGTCGGCGCGGGTCCGGTGTTGCTTTCGGCCCTGCCGTTGGGCACTTCAGTGCGGCCCGACGCAATTGTCGAAGTCGAGGTTGACAACCTCGGCGGCGCAACGGCTCAGGTGCAGTTCGACAGCCAGACTGTTCAGCCCCAGACCAACACCGTCGGGACAGTGACGACTGTCACCTACGATCCACCCGGTTCCCTGGCTCCCGGCTCGACGCACAACGTCACGGTCACCTATGGTGGCAATACGTTGACTTGGAGCTTTACCGTGCTCAACGCGACGATCATTCCCGTGAGCTTCGCCGCGGCTTCCAACACGGTGGATACCGCCACCACCGGCTTCAAAGTGCGCGTTCATCAACTGGCCTCAGCCGCGGCCAGTGGAAACACTTTCCAGCGCGCAGAGGACCAGCTCGCCGGCAAACTCGGCCCAAACGTCGCTGATCTCACGTCTCCGCCGGCCAACCCGGATGGTTCGTTTGATCTCGACCTCATCAACATGGAACAAACCGGTTCGGAAGCGGGTCTGTTCAACGCCACCGAAGGGCATGCTGATTCGTTGATTCCCGGCATTCCTGGAACAACAGTGAGCGACGACAACATTGCCATGGAGGTCCGTGGCTACTTGGAGCTGGCGAAGGGTGTTTACACTTTTGGACTGGTCAGCGATGACAACGCGCGCCTGACGATTGGTCCGGACCCGCGCGACGCGACTGCCGCCAGGCTCATCGACATCACCATCGGCACTGCCACATCAACTGTGCTCGTGGACGGCGACGGCATTTATCCATTCCGTGTTGTGTGGGGAGAAGGCACCGGTGGCGCCAACCTCGAGTTGTGGACGGTAACCGCCGCGGGCACTCGCATTCTACTCAACGACCGCGTCACAGCCGGCCATGTCAAAGTGTATCGCCAGCTCAAAGCGGGGATCCAGACGCCGCCTTATGTCAGTTTGGCCAAGCCGGCTTGGCCAAGTTCATCAATGGGTTCAAACACCGCGAGGACGTGCTGGGCGACGGCAACGCGGTGGACGGACGGTTTGCGTTGCCGCCGGAGTTTTTCATGTTCGGGGACGGGGATGACGACGAACGGACCGACTGCTACCTCAACTCGCTCCAGATACGGCAGGGCGCAATGACCGATGAAGAGGTGGTGGCGCTGGGCGGACCTTCCGCCGAAGGCATCCCACTGCCGTATGCCCAATGGGATTTCGATGCGGGGAACCTGGCGGCGACGCTGGGCCATGACCTGCAATACATTGATGCCTCCTTGGCCAGCCGCTATCAGTTCGGGACGACGACGCAGTTTGGCATTCCGGATATTGGGGGCAGGCCGGCGCGGGTGATCCATATCCCCTGGAATGACGAAACCGAAACGGATGCTGGCGGGCTGATCTTCAAGCGGCTGGGTCTGCGGGTCAACCATGGACTGGGTGCCAACGGCGGGAGCCTGACGAACAAACTCAACCAGTACACGCTGATCATGGACCTGTTATGGGGCAACGAGGGACCGAAGAACTTCGGTTCGATCCTTCAGACGCACGACTTTGCCAATCCGACGGACGGGGACATGTTCTGGCGGGCCAGCGACGGTTCCTACGGCAAGGGGTGCTGTTCGCTGTATGACGGGATTGATCCGGCGCACAACCACAAACGGGGCGAGTGGGCGCGGGTGGTGTTGTCGGTGGACCTGACGAGCACGCCGCGCAAGGTGGCCAAGTTCATCAATGGGTTCAAACACCGCGAGGACGTGCTGGGCGACGGCAACGCGGTGGACGGACGGTTTGCGTTGCCGCCGGAGTTTTTCATGTTCGGGGACGGGGATGACGACGAACGGACCGACTGCTACCTCAACTCGCTCCAGATACGGCAGGGCGCAATGACCGATGAAGAGGTGGTGGCGCTGGGCGGTGCGTCGGATTTTGGTATCCCGGCCCCCACAGCCGGTGCCGCAGTGGCGCTTCCGCCGCCGCTTCGACTGCAACTCAGCCGCACGGCGACCGATCTCACTGTCACCTTAACCGGAGGCCGAGGACCCTTCACGCTACAACATCGGGCGGACCTCAACCCGGCGACGCAGTGGCAGGACGTCGGGCCAGTCAGCGGCTCCAGTATCACGATCGCGAACGCCTTTAGCGGCGCGCAAGGTTACTACCGTATTCGTGGCCCGTAATATACAAGATTCCTTCATGCCGTTGATTTGATTGCGCGGAAAGGCTCCACCGCCTAATTTTCGCGCGTGAAATTGTCCGTCAAGAGCGACTACGCCGCCCGCGCGGTGTTGGGGCTGGCGCGGCACTGGCCGGACGGCGGCGCGCGGCGCGCGGAAGAACTGGCGAGGGAGCAGGGGGTTCCATCCAATTACCTCGTCCAGATTCTCATTGAACTGAAGGCCAATCGCATTGTCAAAAGCCAGCGCGGGAAGGAAGGCGGCTATTTGCTGGCGCGCCCGCCGGCGGAGATTTCGTTCGGAGACGTTCTGCGCGCCGTGCACGGTCAGGTTTTTGATTCACCTGCCATCGGCGACGGCCAATGTCCGCCCGAGCTGCGGGCCGCCTGGAAGAAACTGCAGAAGGCGCTGGAAAACACCGCCGACAACATCACTTTCCAGCAACTGCTCGACGAAAGCGCGGACAAGGAGAAGATGTATAGCGAAAAGCCTGTTTGTGTCAATACTCAGGACTGACCCCTTTACGCGCCGCTTTGATTTCGCACGCTGAAGAGGCGTGAAACGCCGCGCTCCGCATTCGAGTCAGCCTCGTTACCCATTTGCACGAGACTCAATAGTAGCGATCGAAAAGCCTACTTTTTCAACATCTCCTTGATCTTTGCAACGTCTTTGGTCGGCGGCTGGCAGGCCGTCCCGGTGCAAAGGAAAACCACCGGCACGTCTTTGGTCGGCAACGTCTTCGCGAACGGTTCGACCGGGCCGCTGTTCCCCAGCACAACTTTGTTCGGTTGATAGACCGAGTGCGCGGCGTGAATGAGCGCGCGGGTGCTCGGCGCGCTTGGGTCGCCGACAATCACCGCGCGCTTAGGTTCCTCGAGCCAATAATCCAATGCGAGCAGCAGGTAGGGAACAGCCTGTGGGAGTTCGTGCAGTTTGTTGGCGAACAACCGCAGGCTTTTCTCGGCTGCCACTTTGAAATCCTTGCGGTCGGTGATGGCGCCGAGTTTCAACAGCGCAAGAATAGCGACGGAATTGCCGGACGGCTCGGCGCCGTCGTAATCCTCTTTGACGCGCAGAATCAAGTCAGGCGAATCCGGCACCGCCTGCCAGAAGCCGCCGTTTTCCTGATCGTAAAACTTCGCGAGCATCGTGTCGGCCAGCGCGACTGCGAATTCGAGGCGCTTCGGGTCGAGCGTGGCCTCGTAGAGATCCATCACACCGGCCAGTAGGAACGCGTAGGCATCGAGGAGTTGAACCGAGTCGCGTTCGCCGTCGCGCCAGCGGTGGAACAAGGTAGCGCGGGCGTCCCGCCTGCTTGCCCCCGACGCAGCCGAGAGGGCTGCGCTACCTTGCGGCGGCTGCCAAAGTTTCGCCTGAATAAACGCGAGATTTTTTTCCGCCGCGGCGCGATACGATTCATCACCCAGCACCGCGTACGCGCGCGTCAGCGCTCCGAGCATCAGGCCGTTCCAGGACGAAAGCACTTTGTCGTCGAGATGCGGGCGAACGCGTTTGGACCGGGCCTCGAACATTTTCGTTTTCGCTGAGGTGAGCACTGCGGAATCCTTGGAGAGATTTTCATGCGAACCCCTCACCCCTTCCCTCTCCCCATCGGATGGGGAGAGGGTGCCCGAAGGGCGGGTGAGGGGTTTTTCCGGAGAGTGCAATAGTGGAAGTGGCTTAACGATGCTCAACACGTTCTGATGCGGCAACGGATTCGGGTCGCTGTGGTCCACGAAGTTCCCTTTCTCGGTGACGCCAAAATAGCGGACGGCGACCTTGAATTCGTCGGGCGTCAGCAGCTTCGACAATTCCTCGCGCGTCCAACAGTAGAACTTGCCTTCCTTGCCTTCGCTGTCGGCGTCTTCGGCGGAGTAGAAACCACCTTCCGGATGCGTCATGTCGCGCATCACGTAGCGGAGGATGTCGCGCGCCACG
>QHOP01000603.1 GCA_003219345.1 Verrucomicrobiota bacterium | reverse complement strand
TTCGCACCCCACGTGGCTGGGCGGCGATGGTCGAAGCGACGCCGATCAAACTCTCTTACGTGGTTTATCCAGGCGAGAGTTTCTTCGACGGACAACTGGTCGCCATTGAAGAGAGCCGCCTGGTATTTCGCCGCGATACAGTCTGGACGGATGGACACAAGGACAAGTCGGTTGAAGTCAAACCGCTTCGGCAACCGAGTCCAGTCGAGGCGATGACCTCGGCCAAAGCGGCTCTTACCAACCCTTCGGCTTCCGAATCAGGCGCCGGGGTCAGCGTAGGCTCCGCTGGCGGCCCCGTGGCTGGAAAGTCCGTCTCACCCGAGAAGCCCGCGTCGACAGAGAAGCCCGCCTCGCCGCAGAAGCAATAGCCAAAAAGATTTCTGGCCAATTACTCGCGAGTCTTGAGCGAGTGAAAGGCTTATGCGTGAACAAGCGACCAGAACGGATCGAAGCAGCGGCCGCGTTCACTTTTGACAATCGGACTGAAGCCCCGTTTAGTGCGGCGTGCGCTTTGAATGTTCGTTATTCCGGCATTTCGAGCGGGCGCGCGGCGGACGATTCAGCCAAATCCCTGAGGAGGGAATAATGCCTAAGCTGTTCCTTAAATCTTTCGCCGTCAGAACATGCGCGCTCGCATGCGTTGCCGGATTGTCAATCAACACCTTTGCATTTGCCGGCAGTTCAAACTCGACTGCGTCTTTATCGCTCAGACGATCTGCCCGTACGCTAATGCCATTACAGAATCCTTCGCCAACGCCTCCGGCGCGGGCAGGGATTTCGCCCGGGAAAGATAATCAGGCGATGCAGGCCGATCAGGGCAAACGATATGGTCAATCAGGTTTCGTCGGCGAGCCGATCAACCTGAACGTTGTTAATGCCGACATCCGTGACATTCTGAATTATGTCACCGAGCAATACGGCATCAATTTCGTAATCGACAGTTCCGTGGGCGCGGTTCCGGTCACCGTCAACGTGCAGGATGTGCCATGGAATTTAGCGCTGGATGCCTTGCTGCGCGCGAACAAATTGGGCGTTGAGGTTACCGGCAATATTCTTCGCGTGGCGACCGCGGAAACGTTGGCGAAGGAAACCGAGGTCCAGAAAGTGATCACCGACGCGCGGCTCGACAACTCGCCGCTGGTTACCGAGTTCATTCGGCTTAACTACGCGCGCGCTTCGGGCACCCTGGCCCAGGCAGCCGGCTCGACCGGTGGCTTCTCGGGTGGTGCAACGAACCTTAGCTTCAGTGGCGGAGCCGGTGGTGACGCGACTGGCGGCAGCGGTGATCAGGGCGTACTTCCAATCATCAAGCGAAGGCTTTCGCGCCGCGGTGCAATCGAAGTCGATGGCCGCAGCAATACGCTGATTGTCACCGATGTGAAAGAGAACATCGAAGCGATCCGACAGCTCGTGGCGATTCTGGA
>QHOP01000602.1 GCA_003219345.1 Verrucomicrobiota bacterium | reverse complement strand
CAGCTCCATCGCGCTGATCGCCGCGGGCATCGGCATCATGAATATCATGCTCGTCTCAGTGACGGAGCGAACGCGCGAAATCGGCATCCGGCGCGCCGTCGGCGCCAAGAAACGGAATATTATGACGCAATTCATCATGGAAGCGATCGTGCTTTGCGAAGTGGGCGGCGTGATCGGCGTCGCACTGGGAATCCTGGGCGGAAACGTCGCGGCGATTTTTCTCAAGGTGCCGCCGGTCGTGCCGGTGGATTGGATCATTTTCGGCCTGCTGATTTGCTCCATTGTGGGAATCATTTTCGGCACCTACCCCGCTTTCAAAGCCGCCAACCTCGACCCGATTGAGTCGCTGCGATACGAGTGACCGCGAGACCCGGCTGCGCAGGAGAGAGAAGCCTTTCGGTTTCGCGGACCACGCGCCGCCTAAACGGGCAGCCGTACTGCGAAAGTGCTGCTTGCGCTGAGTTCACTGGGCACTTCGATACTGCCGCCGTCGGCGTCCACGATGGGTGAGCCGCCTCATTGGTTGGGCGGCGTTCAGACACGCTTCGACAGTTTCGCCGTATTGGGCGGCGCTGCGTTCACGCGCGAGGGCCGTCTGAGCTTCTGAGACGAGGACGGAGAGGGGATACCGCGGAAGGGATTAAGGAATGACTAAGTCACACCGTGTTGGCTGATATTTTCTGGAAAACTTTTGCCTCTTGCTCCTGTCCTTAGGCCGGTCTTGTGGCACTGGAATTGCGAACACATTCAACGTGCTTGAACGATGGCACAGAGCCGGGTCGCAGGACCCGTTTGAGCTGCGACGGAGTCGGTCCGCTGCGGGATTTCACGTGGCCCGCCCGATCATCGCGGCACCCGGGACGGAAAGCGACGGAAGATTGCTGCATAGAATTGATGCACAGTGCACAGAATCGGCGCACAGAAATTACGAACGAATTGAGCGCGTGGAAAATTTGCGACCAGAACAACCAATGCGAGCGGGCAAACCCACGTCGCCGATTTGAGAGGCGGGGCGGGACATTTCGACCATGAAAGACCATTCGGATTCGCCTCTTAAGGAAACCATGCAATCTGCTGGTGAGCATCTGGCGAAAAAAAACGGGGCTACTGCCGCTCGATCCGGCCTCCATTTGCTCCACCAGCGCCGTGCCCGCAGCCATTACCTCACGCGTCTGATCGTTAAGACCGGCGACAAAGTCGTGATCCTGAAGACTGGCGACATTGACGCCATCGAATCCGCCGGCAACTACGTCGCGGTGCAGTTCGGGAGGGAAAGTCATATCCTGCGCGGAACGTTGAGCGCGCTGGCGGCGCAGCTCGACCCGAAGAAGTTTCTGCGCATCAGCCGCAGCGCCATCGTGAACCTCGACCGGGTCAAGGAACTGCTGCCGATGTTCAAAGGCGAACACGTCATGGTCCTCTACAACGGAAAGCACTTCGCGATGACTCTCGGCCTGCGTGAAGCGGAGAGGGCGTTGAAGTTCTCCTGAATCAGCATCTTCATCCCGCCTTTTGCCGGTTTTATCTCACCGAAGCGCGGTTTCATCTCAACTCGACGGCGCTGGGGCACTACCTGGTGAATAATGGGTCAGCACCCAATGAGGGTGATCTGTGTTCAGAGCAAGACAAACCAGTGAACCCAATCAGACACTATGAAAAACTTCGCCAAACTCGCACTCCTGACGAGGAAACTCCGGAAAGGGGCCTCGGGCCGATTTTCAACAACGTCTCTTGTGTTGCGTGCCACTCCGCCCCGGCCGTGGGCGGAAGCAGCGCGATTCTTGAAACCAGGTTTGGCCGGCTGCTGTACGGACGGTTCGACCCGCTGACCGAACTCGGCGGCTCGTTGTTGCAGCAATCGGCTCTTGACCCGGCGATTGAAGCGATTCCGGATAGCGCGATTCTGCTGAACGCCGCAATTCCCAGGCCCGATGGCATCACGGGCCGTCCTTCGATGGTGCAGGATGTCGTCAGCGGCCAGCCGCGAGTCGGACGCTTCGGCTGGAAAGCCCAGCAAGCCACGCTGTTGGCCTTCTCGGGCGACGCCTACCTGAACGAAATGGGCATTACCAGCCGGCTCTTCCCGCAGGAAAATGCGCCCAACGGCAACACCGATCTGCTCGCGCTCTTTGATAATGTCGCCGACCCCGAGGACGTGGAGGATCCCGAAACCGGCAAGGCCAACATCGACAACTTCACCGACTTCATGCGCTTTCTGGCGCCGCCACCGCAGTTACCGTTGACGCTTTCAGCCCAGTCGGGACAAATCTTGTTCAATGGAATCGGCTGCGCGGCGTGTCATACGCCGGTCATGCACACCGGCGCGAACAGCGTCGCGGCGCTCGACCGCAAGCCGGTGCGGCTCTACTCCGACCTTCTGCTCCACAACATGGGCTTGCTCGGCGACGGCATTGCGCAAGGGAGCGCCCACCCGCGTGAAATGAGGACCGCCCCGCTGTGGGGTTTGCGCGCCAGTGCCCCGTATCTTCACGACGGCCGCGCCGCGACGGTGAACGCAGCTATCCGCGCCCACGACGGCGAGGCCAGATATCCGCGTGACCGCTATCTCCTCCTCCTCCCGATTCAGCGCCGGCAGTTGCTGGACTTCCTCAACTCCATCTGAGGCCTCTCCCTCGGGCAGAGGGAAACAGCTGCCGCCAGGCGCGCGTTTTGGGGGATTGGCAAACTCAATCGCGGGCATGGCCCGACGACGGCGCAGGATTCTCCCTCGCCCCAGGGGAGGGCCGGGGTGAGGGGAAAGAAACTGTGGCCCATCCAACGCTCCCATGAGTAAGGGACCCGGTGTCGGGTGAAATTCTTTTGGGGATGTTTTTTCGCGGCTCTTAATGCTCCCCTAATCCGCTCGCGTGTAAGCTGTCGGCAAAGAAGAAACGGCGGCAAAGGGCAATCTCAACGGTTTAACGTTTTTGGCCCTTCAACGTTGTCCCGTTTGCTCCAGCGCGCGTTCAATCAATGCCTGTTCTCGCGGTCCGTAGTTCAATTTCATCGCCTGCTCGCGCGCTGCCGGCGTCATCTTCTTCCATGACTTTTGCAGCGCGTTGACCATTTTATCGCTGGCGGTTTTCGCGGCCAGTTCGGCGAACTGAAATTCGAGGAAAACCAAACAGAGCCCGTCTTCAAGCGCGCGGCTGTTGGGGTCGTCAGGGAAATTCTTCTTCAAATTGAGCGCCTGCACTTTGGCGACCGTTTCTTCCGGATAACCGACCTCGCACAAAATGTGTGCGGCCCTGTCCGCATGAAACTTTTTCAAATCGTTACGCCATTTCAGGTAGCCGACGCGCGTCATTTCGTAGGAGTTCCTTGGAATCATCCAGCGACAGATGTGTTGGCACCGCGCGGCCAGGCGAAGTTCTTCGGATGCGTCCGGGCACAGTTTCAGAACCCAGTTCGTCAGGCGCTCGGCGTAAACCAGCTCGCGCGGCCGGGCGATGCCTTCGATAATTTCGAGGTTCGGGTCGCGCGAGTTCTCCTCGTCGAAGCGGCGGATGGCGGCTTCAAAGCGTCGCGGATTGCTCGAGCGCAATTGGTTTGTTTCAGCTGTCATTTCCGGCAATCAGACTAGGGGAGGGCGAGGCTCCTGACGAGCCATGACTTCGATGCCGCCGACGTAAGGAGGGGACGAATCAACGCAGAAGAATCCGCCTCGTTACCTGGCGGCTACGAGTGCAAGACTGCGGCCTGTGAATGCGCCCGCTTTAAATTATTCGTCATTGCTGAAGATCGCCTGGAGCGTGTTAAGGTCGTGGCGTTGGGTGAATTTCTGGAAGGACTCGCCAGCCTGGCGATGACGCAAGTAGCCTTTCAAAATCCTTTCCAACGTCGGCTTGAGTTGCTCGAAGGAAATTCCCTGGAACACCTGTCGCCCGGCGGCCTGATTCCCGCCGAAGCCGCCACCGACGAAGACGTGATAACCTTCGAGTGTTTCGCCGGCTACTTTGACTTTCGCGCCGAGCAGACCGACGTCACCCACGTAATGTTGCGCGCAGGAGTTCGGGCAGCCGCTCAGGTGAATGTTGATCGGTTGGTCAAGCTCGACGCGTTTTTCGAGATAGTCGGCCAGTTCAAGCGCGTGGCCTTTGGTGTTCGAGGACGCGAACTTGCAATAGGAATTGCCAGTGCAGGCGACCAGTCCGCTTCGCACGTTCGACTGCTGCCAGTGCAATCCCATTTTCACGAGCGCCTTTTTGACAGTTTCGACAAACGCGTCGGGGAGTTGCGGAATGACGAGATTTTGCCAGACGGTGAGCCGGACTTCACCGGAGCCGTAGTTGTCAGCGAGGTCAGCCAATCGCAGCATTTGCTTGGGAGTGATTTGACCGACCGGAACGGCGACGCCGACG
>QHOP01000601.1 GCA_003219345.1 Verrucomicrobiota bacterium | reverse complement strand
ATTGCGTATGGGCAGACCCTTCAGGCATCCATCGACGCGGTGGCCAAGGCGGACGCCTATAGTTTTCAGGCGCAGGCTGGCGACGTGGTGCGCGTGCGGATGAGCCGCAGTTCGGGCATTGATCCGCAACTTGAGCTGTTCGATAGTCAAGGCCGGAGTGTGACTAACATAACGGCGTTCGCCGATGCGGTGCTGGATGTGCCGCTAGCCAGCGGGGGGACTTATTATTTTCTGCTGAGCGATCTCAACGGCGACGAGACGGGAGCGTATGGGGTGAGTCTGGAACGGTTGAACAACCCGGCCAACGCCAAACCGATTGCGTATGGGCAGACCCTTCAGGCGTCCATTGACGCGGTGGCCAAGGCGGACGCCTATAGTTTTCAGGCGCAGGCCGGAGACAGAGTACAGGTGCGGATGAGTCGCAGTTCGGGCATTGATCCGCAGATCGAGTTGTTTGACGCGCAAGGCCGGAGTCTGGCCAACACAACGGCGTTCGCCGATGCGATTCTGGATGTGCCGCTGGCCAGCGGCGGGACTTACTATTTCCTGCTGAGCGATCTCAACGGCGACGAGACGGGGGCGTATAGTGTCAGTTTAATCCTTAACCCATGAGTTTATGAGCCGCTCTTTTAATTATCCGAGATCCTTTTATCATCTTCTGTGCGTGGCGTTCCTCTTCTGGACACCAGCTCGAGCGGGACCTGCTTTGAATGTTGGAGATGCTTCCGGTGTCGCTGGCTCCACGGTGATTGTGCCCAATTACTTTACCACGGACACCAACATCGTTGCCTTGCAGTACGACCTGATTTACGATCCGTCGATTCTGACCGCCGGTCCGTCAGTTGGTGCAGATGCGCTGGCGAACCATCTGCTTGACTCCAGCAGCTTCGGTCCAGGCATTCGCCGGGTTTTGGTTTACTCACTTACCAACGCACGGTTGACCAACGGTGTTTTGGCCGATCACATTCTTTTTATTGCGACGGGCGCGCCGGATGCAACGACATCGATCACGCTGACCAACGCTATCTTTTCGAATGCGCAAGGCGCAAAGGTAGAGCCGGAAGGCTTGCTGGGCGGCAGTCTTCTTATCGTCTCCTTGGCGACTCCTGCGCGCCTGGGATCGCTTCTGCTTTCGACCAATGGACACGTCCAGTTTGAAGTCACCGGTGCCGAAAACCGGCGTTACCTCATCCAAGCCTCGACCAACCTTATCCAATGGACTGACCTGAGTACAATCGTAGCCGCTGCGGGCGCGGTTGAGTTCACCGATTCGACGGCCACCAATTCCAGCTATCGTTTTTACCGCGCGGTGTTGGTGCCGTGATAAACCCGCAATCTCATGCGGTAAACATTGCGAGTTGCATGCGACCGGCGGTCGGTTTAGTAAGTGAATTTAATGAACCACATGACTCATCACCATGGGCAGAAACTTTGGCTCGGCGTCGCGCTTTGTGCTCTCCTTGTGACCTTCTGGGTTAATGCTCGCGCCGCCGATAGGGCGCCGCTGCGGGCCGGCATGATCGGCCTGGACACCTCGCACGTCCCGGCCTTCGCGAAAATTTTCAATAACCCGAAGGCAACGGGCGATATCGCCGGCATCCGGATCGTCGCTGGTTATCCCGGCGGGACAGATATCCCGGCCAGCCGCGACCGCGTCAAAGGGTTCACCGAGCAGTTACGCGGGATGGGCATCGAGATTTTTGATTCGATTCCGAAGCTGCTGGAAACGGTGGACGTGGTGTTGCTCGAAAGTGTGGACGGACGGATTCATTTGCAGGAAGCAATTCCTGTGATCAAGGCGGGCAAGCCGCTGTTCATCGACAAACCGGTGGCCGGCTCGCTCGCCGACGCCATCGTCATCTACGAACTGGCGAAGAAGCACAATGTGCCCTGCTTCTCGAGTTCTTCGGTCCGATTCGCCCCGGGCATTCAGGAACTTCTGAAAAACCGGCAACTTGGCACGATCGAGGGCGCTGCCACCTGGGGACCCTGCACATATCAGGAAGGCACTCCGGACATGTTCTTCTACGGCATCCACGGCATTGAACCGTTATACGCGCTGATGGGTACCGGTTGCGAAACGGTCGCGCGCATTCAGAGCAAAGACACCGACCTCGTCTCCGGCGTTTGGAAGGATGGGCGCATTGGCACTTATCGTGGAATTCGGAAGAATAAAGCGGAATTCGGCGCAGTCGCCTTCGGCAGCAAAGGCATCGTTCAAACCGGCAGAGAAGGAGGTTATGAGGAACTCTGCGCTGAGGTTGGCCGATTCTTCAAAACCGGCAAACCTCCTGTCCGCGCCGAGGAGACGATTGAGATCTTCGCATTCATGGAAGCCGCGGACGAAAGCAAGCGCCAGGGCGCGGCGCCGGTGTCACTGGCCGGCGTGCTTGCGAAAGCGAAAGCGGAAGCCGCAACCAAGCACTGATGTTTGGTGAAAGGGCAAGGCCTCGCCCTCACCCCGACCCTCTCCCCCAGGGAGAGGGAGTAGCCTTCGAGCGTCAGGGACGGGGATTACGATTCAGGACTCATCCCCACGCGGCAGACCACGTTTCCCTTTGGTTCCAACAAAGGACAACCTGAATTAGCGGCCTCACTTTCTCAGTGTCGCGCGCCAATTCTCCCAGGCCGCCTCGGTAGCCGAGGGAGGGCCTGCGCCACTCGGTGAATGCGAGAAACGAATGCCGTCCGTCCGGTCGAACATCAGGATGTATTGGTGGGAACCGAAGAAGCCGTAATAGAGCGGATCACTGAAGCGCAGCGGCGAAAGACTTTTGAAAAGCGTCGGCCGTGTGTCCGGAGCGAATTTAAGCTCGGTTTTGTCATTCACATGCAGGACTGTGCTCTCGTCGTTGTGTGCCTGTGTGCAAAATTGGACCCAACCTTTGTCATCGCGGAAATAAATCGACTTGTTTTCCGGAGCATCGATGTAAGTCGCCCAGAACAGGCCGATGAAGCCGTTCGTGAACACATGCTGGTGAGGTTTGCAGCGGAACACCAGGTCGATGTAATGGGGCGCAACGAGCTTGAATCGAGTCCAGCTTTCCAGATGGAAAGTGGGCGTGGGAGGCTGATGAAGCTCGGCTTCGCTCCCGGAAATTTTCGTGAAGGTCATCGGGGCATTGCGCGGCTCAAAGAAAACTTTATTGTCCCCCTGGAGTTCGTGATCGCCATCGAAAATGTGTTCATGGTTCAGCCCCGTCACCGTGAAGAGGGACTTCGGATTGGTGCGGTGAGTCAGGCGATGCACGCCGTTGTAGCCCGCGCGATGGCCGTCGTAGCCCTCGTTGTCGCCAATCACCGCCGTGAGGTCGCCGATCTGGAATGTTTCACGCGCCATAGGGCATTCTGCTCTTTCGTCACTTCATCATGTCCACGTCCTGCTGTCTTGAGCTTATCATATCCCCGGGAGGTTGCTGGCGACATCGAAAAAGGCTCGCGATCCGTATAGAGACAGCTAGCTTCATAAAAACTTCAACTCGTGCGAACAGGATGAAACCTATGAAAGACACTCTAACACGACGTGGATTCATTCGAAACGCGGCGGTCGGTTCCGCCGCTTTGACCTGGCTTGGCGCGCGCCACGCGCCCCAGGCATTTGCCAGCGAAACCGGCAAACCGGCGCTGCTCGGCGGTACGCCCGTGCATCAAGGAGGTTGGTCCCCATGGCCAACCTGGCAGGAGTCGTGGGAACCATCGGTCATCAAGGTCTTGCGCAGCGGGAAATGGTTTCGCGGCGACGGCGGGCACGTGGCCGAATTCGAGGCGGGCTACGCCAACCTGCTCGGTGCTAAACGCTGCCTGGCCACCGCGAGCGGTAC